>NZ_JBIMJO010000007.1:0-101078 GCF_043674095.1 Streptococcus sp. A25 | reverse complement strand
GAAGTCCACATTTTCTAAAATAATGGATAGATAAAGAAGTCCACGTTCTCTAAAATAATGGATAGATAAAGAAGTCCGTGTTCTCTAAAATAATGGGTGGATAAAGAAGTCCACATTTTCTAAAATAATGGATAGATAAAGAAGTCCACGTTCTCTAAAATAATGGATAGATAAAGAAGTCCACGTTCTCTAAAATAATGGGTAGATAAAGAAGACCATGTTCTCTAAAATAATTGGTAAATAAAGAAGACCATATTCTCTAAATTAATGGACTAATTAAAGAAGTCCATGTTTTCAAAAATAGCGGATCAATAAAGTAATCCATTATTTAACAGATAATGGTTTTATAAAGTTACCCATTATGACTATAAAAAATGGATAGATAAATAATCCCATTATTCTAGTAGAAAAGAGATTCTGTAAGATTGGTATGTTAATTTCTAAATTATCAATATTTTAAAATTTTGTGTTATGATTGCTCGAATAGCGAGCAATGGCGAGGCGCTCCGCTATTCCTCGCCAAATAAATTAAACTCAATGATTCTCTTTAAAAAAATTTGAGAAGAAAGTAACAGAGGTTTTTGTTACTTTTTGTCAAAAAGTAACGTTTTTGTAGTTTTGACAACCCTACGGTTCATCAAAACTACAAACGCTCTCCGAGGGGTCTTGCAGACGGCGCTTACGAGTCAAATATAAAGAAATAATTACTGTTTAATATGTTTAAGTATGTCTTTAGTTGAATCAACCATTCCCCTTTGGTACCAAACCTTAGTCCATCCAAAAAGTGGGTAATTGGGGCAGACTTTGCTTGTCTGTCAGGAGTTGGGAGAAATCATAATTGCTAAAAACCCCTATATTTTGTTGGTGATATACCGACCTTTTGTTTAAACAACTTTGAGAAATTCCCAGCATCTTCGAATCCAACTGAGTAGGCAATACTTTTTACATCTAAATCACTATCGTGTAAAAGTTGCTTTGCTCGATCAATTCTTACATTTGTCAGAAACTGTTTTGGAGAAATTCCAGCCTGCTCAATAAAAAGTCTATGGAGGTAGCTACGATCAATATTTAATAGATTCGCTAGATTCCTAATTTTGATATTTCGATCATAATTGTGCTGAAGAAAGGATATAGCTTGAGAAAAAATTAATTTTGGACTAGTTCCCTGTTGTTGAATGCTATCCTTTGGAAATGATTTTGTGAGTTGATAAATTATTTCAAGTAAACATGAGTTGAGGAGCATGTCATTATGTTCTGAAGCCAAGGAAATTTCTATTAGACGACTCATGGCAGATTTAATTCTCTCTGTTGAATGATTTAGAGAAAAGACAGGGTTATTAGCACAAATAGCGGTTTCCTTGAGGTAGTGTTCGACGAGATTTCCTCTGAAGCCAAACCAATAGTAGGCCCAAGGATCAGTTTGATCTGCAGTATATGTGATGGTGGCATCAGGAGAAATAAAGAAAAAATCCCCTGCTTTTAAGTGATATGTCTTACCCTGGCAGATAAATTCCCCTTTACCAGAATAGACAAAATGCAACATATAGCCACTCCTTCTTGTTGGTCCATATGAGTGATTTGGTTTTGTTTTTTCATATCCTACTGTATAAATGCTGATGTACGGGTTCGTATTTAGATTGTTAAATAAAAAATCCATTTCATTATTTCTTTCTACAAATTGATAAAGTTTGTCTACATTTTACCATTTAATAACAAAAAACGAAAGAGTATTATTAAAGTATAAAAACAAGGAGGTGTTCAGATGACTGAATATAAAGATATCAGTGAACAAATTGAAACTTTAGTAGGAGGGCGTGAGAATATTGCACATGTTACTCATTGTGCAACTCGCTTACGTTTAGTCTTAAAGGATGATAGTAAAGCGGATTTGGAACAACTAGAAAACGTTCGTCTCGTTAAAGGGGTATTTGTGGCTGGTGACCAATTACAGATGATTTTTGGAGCAGGTCTAGTTAATACTGTTTATGATGAATTTTCTAACTATATTGGTATAACTAGAGATACAAAAATAGATGAAGAAATTTTAACAAGTAAGCGAAACCCACTTCAACAATTTATGAAGGCTTTATCAGATGTTTTCATTGAAATAATGCCATGTATCCTAGCTGCAGCATTACTGCTTGGATTAGGATCTTTGCTTTCTACAAAGGGCTTATTTGGTGAAAATTCTATTATTGACTCTATTCCAGCTATTTCTGGACTTCATCGAATGATTCAAATTGCCTCAGGTTCAATATTTGATTTTCTTCCGCTAATTGTAGCTTATTCAGCTGTAAAACGGTTTGGTGGTAGACCGGCCCTTGGTTTAGCACTAGGTGCACTCTTGGTATCTCCTGGTTTAGCAAATGCCTACGGAGTAGCTAATGGTTCGGCTGAGGCTGAGCTGGTTAATATTTTTGGGCTAAATGTTGAATTAGTTGGTTTCCAGGGTGGAATTATCATTGCCTTGATGATGGGGTATATCGTGGCATTCTTAGATAAGAAATTTAATAAAATTTTGCCAGATATGTTAAAATTCGTGCTTACACCGATGTTAACAATACTTATCTCTGCTTTCCTACTCTTTACAATTATTGGTCCTTTTGGGCGATCACTAGGTCAAGGCATTACAGGTGGGCTACTATGGATGGTAGAACATCTTGGAGTGTTTGGTTATATGATTTTTGGTGGTATTCAACAAATTATAGTTATTACAGGTCTCCATCATACATTTGGCGCGATTGAGTCACAATTATTACAAGATACAGGCCGTGACTTCTTGAATCCACTTATGTCAGTTGCATTGATGGGACAAGGTGGCGCAGTTTTAGGGTATCTTCTTATGAATCATAAAGATAACAAGAAAAGATCTTTGGCAGTATCAGCATTTACCTCAACTTTGTTTGGTATTTCAGAACCTGCTCTGTTTGGAGTAAACGTTAAATACAGATACCCTCTAGTTGCAGGATGTGTAGCAGGAGCGTTAGCAAGTGCTTATGTCTACTTTACAAAACTAACAGCAGTTGGTTTTGGAGCAACAGCCTTGCCAGGCTTTACAATAGTAGACCCAGCAAATAATGGCTATATTCATTACATTGTTGCGCATCTGATCGCAGTAGCTATTGGTGCGACACTCACAGTTGTATTAAGCAAAGTAATGAAAGAAAAGGAAGGGTAATTATACATGAAGAAATATCATCAATATGATGATATTCCTTTAGAATTAATAGCATCGTTGGGAGAGAAAGTATCAGATAGCCCATATCGTCAACTCTTTCATATTGAAGGAGATATGGGATATATCAATGATCCCAACGGTGTTTGTTATTTTGAGGGAAAGTATCATCTGTTTTATCAATGGAGTCCATTAACTTATAGTGAAGATAGCTGGTTTCAAGGGTGGTACCATGTGACATCTAATGACTTAATTAGTTGGGAGAATCAAGGTGTCGGAATTGAAACAGACAGTATTTATGAGACACATGGGGCCTACTCTGGTTCAGCAATAGCAGAGAAGGACCATATCCGAATATTCTACACTGGGAATACTCGAAATAGTCACAATGAGAGAATCCCTTACCAAATTATTGCTTCTTTAGATAAAGAGGGAAGTTTATCTAAAGTACTTCCGCCAGCAATAACAGGTTATCCAGAAGGATATACAGATCATTTTCGTGATCCTAAAATATGGAAAAATAAAGATGGATACTTTGCTGTTATAGGTGCTCAAAGAGAGAATCTGACTGGAACAAGTCTCGTACTATTTTCTAAAGAAGGCATTCATTGGGATGTTTTGGGAGAAGTGGATATTGCCTATCAGAATTTCGGCTATATGTGGGAATGTCCAAATTATTTTGAAATTGGGGGCAAGGGAATCTTTTTGTTTTCTCCTCAAGGGATTAAACCTGAAGGTGATAAATATAGAAACCTTTATCAAACAGGATATGTGGTAGGTGAGAAACTATCAAGAACCAATTTAAAAGTAACATCTGAACAGACATTTCTAGAAATTGACAGAGGGTTTGATTTTTACGCTGCTCAAGTTATGCAAGCCAATGGAAGAACCTTTTTATTTGCTTGGATGGGATTGCCAGAAATTGCTTATCCTACCGAACAATATGCTTATTGTGGATGTTTAACACTACCTCGAGAATTATTCTTGGAAGATGGAAAGTTAAAGCAACGTCCACTTGCTGAAATAAAGAAATATCGCAGCCCAATAGCTATTAGTCAATCAAAAAATAGCTATGAACTAGGCTTCGGTGTAGATATTGAACTTAGTGTTGAAAGAACTCTTGAAGATGTCGTCAAAGTTGATTTAGTAGCAGATACCAACAAAACAGTGGGTACGCAACTTATCATAAATTTTGAACAAAAACAGATTATTTTGGACAGAACCTTATCTGGTGAAAAAATTGCAGAAGAATTCGGAACAGATCGATTGATTGCAGATAATATTGGAGATAAGGTAAGTCTCAGAATATTATTAGATAGGAGTTCGATTGAAATTTTTGTCAATGATGGAGATTTTGTAGCTTCAAGTCGAATTTTTCCGACAGAACAACAAAAATACCTTCATTTAGATAGGGATCAGGCTACTTTTAATTTACAAGTTTGGAAGTTAGAAATTGGAGAAACAAGATGAGCTTAATATCTGTTGATGAAAAGAAGTATCTTTTTCATCTGTCTAATGGAAGAATTTCTTATATTTTTCAAGTTGAAGAACAAAAGTTATTGTCACAGGTGTATTTTGGCAAGGCTGTTTCTGGTTATCATGGTGGTTTGTCTTACCCTCGATTTGAACGGTCTTTTTCAACAAATTTTAAGGATGATGAAAAGCGCGTATATTCAAGAGATACATTGTTACAGGAATATTCAAGTTTAGGGAGTGGTGATTTTAGAATCCCTTCAATTGAAATTGTAACCGATTCAGGTTCCAGTGTATCTGATTTTCGTTATATAGATTATAGGATGTTTTCTGGAAAGAAATCATTACATCCTTTGCCACATGTTTGGACGGAAAATGATTCAGAAGCAGAGACAATAGAAATCTATTTGGAAGATGAAGTAAGTAAATTATTACTTTGTTTATCCTATACAATTTATGCCGACTATGATATCATCGTTCGTTCTGCTTGTCTTGAGAATCAAGGAGTATCCGATATTACAATTAATAAACTGGCTAGTATGAGTATTGATTTTCCGTATGAAAAAAGGGAAATGATTCATCTACCAGGTTCTTGGGGAAATGAACGTCAAATTGAACGAAAAGAGATTCAACGTGGCATTCATATTATTGATAGTAAGAGAGGAACCACTAGCCATCAAGAGAATCCTTTTATTGCCTTAGTCGAACCTTCCACTACTGAACATCGGGGAAAAGCGTATGGTTTCTTATTAATTTATAGTGGGAATCACGAAGAAGCTCTTGAATTGGATCAGTATGAACAACTTAGACTAACAATTGGTATAAATCCTTCGGGTTTTCAATGGAATCTTGAACCCAATAAGCAATTTCAGACACCAGAGGTGATATTAACATTTTCTGAGAATGGTCTGAATGGCATGTCTCAGAACTTCCATAGCATTATACAAGACAGAATCATTCGGAGTAAGTATAAAACTGAGCAACGACCAATATTAATTAATAATTGGGAAGCAACGTATTTTGACTTTAATGAAAGAAAAATAAAAGAAATTATTGATGTATCGGCCAATTTAGGAATTGAGTTGTTTGTGTTAGACGATGGATGGTTTGGAAAACGGGATAATGACCAATCGTCACTTGGGGACTGGTATGAAAATGTTGAAAAACTGCCCAATGGCTTGCGTGGTTTATCAGAATATGCACATAACAAAGGAATGAAATTTGGTCTTTGGTTTGAGCCTGAAATGATTTCAGAGAAGAGTAAACTATTTTCTGAACATCCAGATTGGTATTTTCATGTACCTGGTATAGAGGCAACATTGAGTCGTTCTCAGTATGTACTTGACTTAAGCCGCGAGGATGTGTTGAATTATTTATTTGATTCTATCCATAGAATCTTGAAACAAAATCAAATAGACTATGTAAAATGGGATATGAATAGGTACCTTACGGATGTTTTTTCCCTCATGTTAAATAATAAACAGCAGGGAGAGGTGTCACATAGGTATGCCATTAATTTATATCGATTGATGGACAAATTGACCGTACATCACCCAGATATTTTATTTGAAGCTTGTTCAGGTGGCGGGGGACGATTTGATGCAGGAATGCTATACTATATGCCCCAAATTTGGACAAGTGATAACAGCGATGCAGTAGCAAGGTTGAAAATACAATATGGAACAAGTCTTGTCTATCCGCCATCTACAATGGGGGCACATGTTTCAGCAGTTCCTAATCATCAAAATGGACGTATCACATCGTTAGCGACTAGAGCGAATATTGCTATGGCAGGTGTTTTTGGATACGAGCTTGACCCTACCCTACTAACCCCAGCAGAAAAAGATCAAATTAGTGAACAAATTAAATATTATAAAAAATATAGAGATCTACTATTATATGGAAAATTCACTCGTCTGAGTAGTCCTTTTGATAACAACAATTGTGTTTGGCAAGTCGTTTCAGATGACAAGAGCGAATGTATTGTAACCTACTCTAATATTTTGTCTCATGCAGCACCACCTTTAGAGAGATTAATTGTAAAGGGACTGGAGAAAGATGTACTTTACTACAATCCTGAAATGGATATTACTTGTTTTGGAGATGAATTGATGAACATTGGGTTATATGTTAGTCCAATATTTAATCAAGGTGATTTTGAGAGTCGAGTACTTCATTTTACAAAAGTTTAGATTATTTTATTAAAGGAACACTTGTAATATAGTGTTCCTTGTTTTTATAATTTCAGATATATTGGTTTTATTAGTATCTGTTTTTTGAAGTTGATAATATCGAGGCTAACAATAGTTTCGAAACTAGTTCTGCCTTACATAAAATTTTGAAGTTAAGTACCTTGTTGATACCCTAAAATCCTTGTGAGTTCTTCTACGTAACCAACTATGCCTCACTTGCACCAAGCTATACAGACTATCAGGAGAGAATATCAGCGAAGGTATGGGAATAAGTAGTAATTAGGTTACCTTGAGAGTATTTGTTATAGGAATTGATTCATCAGCAGAAAAGTAATAACAGTTTTTTTATAATTTCCAAAAAATGGCAGAATGTAGTTGAGTTATAGAAGGAGTTTATCATGATTGTACATGATTTACATTTCTACAAGCAACTACTTCTGCCTTTTGTAATGAGGAATCAGAGTCAAATAATTTCACTTGGAGGTCATCTATGGATGAACTAGTGAGATTTTTGGAAGAAATGCTTCTGAAATACGGAGATAACATTGATTGCTCAAATTTACCAATCAAGGAAGAAAACCTGTATTCTGATAAGTAGTTGCTTGTATTCTTTTCTAAAAAGAGTTAAAATACCCTTAAGATTATAAGGGTATTTTTGGGTCAAACTTTTCAAGGAGAAATTAAATGAAGCGAAAAAAAGCATATATCTATACAAGGGTATCAACGAGTATGCAGGTTGAAGGATTTTCATTAGACTCTCAAGTATCAAGAATTCAGCAATATGCAAATGCTTTTAATATTGAAATTGTGAAAACCTATCAGGACGCTGGGAAATCTGGTAAAACCATGCTAGGACGAACGGAATTTATGGCAATGATATCAGATATCGAAGCAGAAAAAGATAAAGTGGACTATGTACTTGTATTCAAATTATCACGTTTTGGTCGAAATGCAGCGGACACTTTAAAATCTCTAGCTATTATGGAATCTCATGGTGTAAATCTGATTTGTGTTGATGATGGACTGGATAGTTCAAAGGATTCAGGAAAGTTAGTTATTACGATCTTGTCGGCAGTTGCTGAAATGGAAAGAGAAAATATTATTTCTCAAGCCATGGAAGGTCGCAGACAAAAAGCGAGAGCTGGTCAATGGAATGGTGGATTTGCGCCTGTAGGATATTCCCTTGTGAATGGTCAATTGCAAGTAAATCAAGAAGAAGCTGAATCTGTAAAAATGATTTTTGATTTATTTGCCAACAGTGATATGGGCACTATAGCTATTGCCAAACATTTAGCCAACCTAGATATAAAGAAGCCAATTCGACACAATAGCACGCTTCCATATTTTTCATCAAGTGGCATTGCAAGAATCTTAGATAATCCAGTTTACAATGGAAAAATTGCTTTTGGACGGCGTGAAAGCACTCGAGATAAAGTTTCTGGTGAAACGAAAGTCATACAGTCTGAAAATTATATTCTAACAGACGGAATACATGAAGCTATTATTGACGATGAGATTTGGAATAAAGTGAGGAAAAAACGAGAAGCTAATGCCCATAAGTATAAACGTGAGAACCCAAGTAAGGGCGATTCTATTTATGTACTTTCGGGGTTGATAAAATGTCCATTATGCAATGCTGGACTTTATGGAAATAAAAGTATCAAGCGAAATAAAAATAAGAAAGATGAATACTATAAAAACTATTACTACTATGCTTGTAAACATAGAAAGCATGTAGATGGTCATAAGTGTACATTTAATAAGCAACTAAAAACAGGAAATTTAGACCATGAAGTATTATCAATCATTAGTAAGTTAGTTTCAAGACCTGGTTTTGCAAGAAAACTGCAAGAGAAAATAAATATTCAGGTTGATACAAGTAGGATAGATAGTGAAATTGAACAATATAAGAGTCTCTTTCGCCAGCTCAATGCAACCAAATTGAATTTAATCCAACAGATTGACTCCTTAAATTTTGAAGATCCTCATTTTCAGCAGAAGTCAATCGATTTAGATATGAGATTAAATACTATTTATGATAAATTAGCAGATGTAGAAATGCTAATTGAGACAAGTGAATCTAAACGAGAGGTAATCCTAAAAGATAAAATGACCGCTGATAATATTTATAAAATATTAGTTAACTTTGCATCATTTATGGACGTCATGGAAGATATCGACAAGAAGCGATTGTGTCAGATGTTGATTGAAAAAGTCGAGATTTATGATGAAAAAAATGAGGCAGGGCGTTGGGTAAAAGCCATTCATTTCAAGCTTCCAATCATTGAGGAAGACTTAGAAATTAGTTTGGACAATAGTACACCGGTTGAAGCGGTGGTTAAGTTGGTGAGGAAATGAGTCTATTACTGGCAGTCACGGATGATTTACCGACATTTTTCTTGAAATTTTCCTAAAAAATGTAAAGTAGGGAAAATCCCTACAAACTCTTGATTTCCGAACGTTTTTTTACTATACTAATGGTGGTTATAACCAATGAAAGAGGTGATAATATGGTTACCGAAGCAGGTGACAAACCGCTATATTTACAATTGGTAGACGAATTGGAGATGAAGATTCGGAATACCATGGAGCCGAATGATAAATTATCTTCTGAGCGCGAGTTAACCCATATTCATGGGGTGAGTAGGATTACAGTCCGCCTTGCAATTCAAGAATTGGAAAGAAGGGGACTTGTTTATAAAAAACATGGCAAGGGAACCTATGTTTCAGAGATAAGAGAGCCTGCTGTTGATCTGTCCTCTGCCTATAGTTTTACAGAGCAGATGCGGAAAATCGGCAAGGTCCCAAAGACCCAGATTTTGTCGTTGCTTGAGAAAAATGCGTCCGAGTATCTGGCCAAGCAGCTGCAAATCGACATCAACGAGCCCGTCGTTGAATTAGAACGGATTCGCCTGGCTGATAATGTTCCAATGATGCTGGAAAAGACTTATATTCCAGCTGAAGTTGTATCTGGAATGACTGAAGAGCGCCTTAATCACATGCCGCTCTATGAAATATTTGCTGAAGATTACAATCAAACCATTCGGCTGGCAGAAGAAGAATTTTATGCCAGTATTGCACTAGACCATGAGGCCAAGGTCCTGGGCATTAAAAACAATAGTCCTGTTCTTCATATCACTCGGAAGACCTACAATCAAAAAAATAAGATTATTGAGTTTACCTTTAGTATTGCGCGGGCAGACCAGTTCAGATATAAGATTAGCCACGTCCGTCAAGAGTAGTGGATTTCTACTTCAAGGCTATTGAATCAATATTAGTTTTTTAACGAAGACAGCGAGCTAGGACAGTATTACTGCCCTGGCTTTTTTGCAAGAAAAAGAGGGCTTTGAGCCCTCAGGTGATGTTTACGAGAATAATCGTTTAAATATTTTATTTGATGAGTATTTGAGCAGTTGCATGCCAATAAAACCACTTGGAATAGCCAAGCAGAAGGACAGGAAGGCAGGGATGTTCAGCGAAAGATACACGTAAGTTGCTAGAACCGTCAAAATACTAAAAACAACAATATTCACAAAAAATAATAATTCATTGATTCGTGGAAGACTGGATTCTCTTGCTTGGTACGCTTGATAAGGGGCCTGTTTCTCTTTCGGGATATACTCTTCAGTGGGGATTTGGTCAGGCCGATATTGTCTAAGTGCCATATCGTCTCCTTTATTTTGCTTTTCAAGAATACCATAAAATTGAGTGGAAACTGTAACAAGATTATTACAATATTGTTACAAAGAAATTAGAAAAGTCTGAAGATTAAAATTCAGGTCCGCTTCCTTTTTTAGAAAATCTTTGTGATATAATGAACATTATGAAAAATATTATTATAACAGCAACAGCTGAAAGCATTGAACAGGTCAAAGAACTGTTAGCAGCAGGTGTTGACCGTATTTATGTTGGTGAGGCAGACCATGCCCTCCGCATTCCGACCAATTTTTCCTATGATGAGCTTCGCCAAATAGCAGAGCTGGTTCACGAGGCAGGCAAGGAATTGACTGTCGCAGCCAACGCTCTCATGCACCAAGATATGATGGACAATATCAAGCCTTTTATGGAATTGATGAAAGAAATCAAGGTCGATTATCTGGTCGTTGGGGATGCAGGTGTTTTTTATATCAATAAGCGGGACGGCTACAATTTCAAGCTTATTTACGACACATCTGTCTTTGTAACATCCAGCCGACAAATCAATTTCTGGAAGGACCACGGCGCTGTCGAGGCTGTCTTAGCAAGAGAAATCCCATCGGCAGAACTCTTTGATATTTCGGAAAATCTGGAAATTCCTGCGGAAATATTGGTTTACGGTGCCTCTGTTATCCACCATTCCAAGCGGACCTTGCTCAAAAACTACTATAACTTCACTAAGGCGGATGAGACGGATTTGTCCAAGGAACGTGGACTTTTCTTGGCAGAACCTGCAGATCCAGAAAGTCATTATTCCATTTTTGAGGATAAACACGGAACGCATATTTTTATTAACAATGATATCGACATGATGACCAAGTTGACAGAGCTTTATGAACATGGCTACCGAAATTGGAAGTTGGATGGTATTTTTTGTCCAGGTCAGAACTTCGTCGAGATTGCCAAATTATTCGTCCAAGCGCGTGATTTATTGGAAAAAGGAGAATTCACCTACGACCAAGCCTTTCTCTTGGACGAACAAGTACGCAAGTTCCACCCAAGCCAACGCGGTTTGGACACCGGATTTTACGAATTTGACCGGAACAAGGTGAGGTAATAAAACAGTCCGGGGGACTGTTTTATCCCGAGCCTAGAAATAGAGAAGCGAGGCCAGTCCGGGGGACTGTTTTATCCCGAGCCTAGAAATAGAGAAGCGAGGCCAGTCCGTGGGACTGTTTTATCCCGAGCCTGTCAATGGGAAAGCCCGGTCCAGAGGGTTGTTTTAGTCATCGCCAATTCTTAGATTTTATCTTAATTCTATCCTGGTAACTGACTTAGTGTCGGCTTCTAAAGGAGCTTGACACTAAACGGAAAGTTCCATTGAACCTTTCCTAGTCAGTTACACTAGACAGCTAGGTCAAAAAGTGTCGTTTTGACCTAGCTATCGTCGCATATTTTAATTCAAATCAATCTATACTGGCAGAGCCAACTTTGCCACTTAATATAGGTAAGGTCCAAGTACGGAACCGCCTTTAGGCGAGTTCTAGGCCCTGCAATAGGTTTTCAAGTGGAAAAATATCGTTCCATTTGAAAACCGTCGCCAATTCTTAATTTTTATCTTAATTCTATCCTGCAAATAGAAAGAGGAATATTATGTCAAAAGCATTAAAGCGTCCCGAGGTCTTGTCACCTGCTGGGACATTGGAGAAATTGAAGGTTGCCATTGATTATGGTGCCGATGCTGTCTTTGTTGGCGGTCAGGCCTACGGTCTGCGTAGCCGGGCTGGGAACTTTACTATGGACGAGATGCGGGAAGGGATTGAATACGCCCACGCCCGTGGTGCCAAGGTCTATGTTGCGGCTAACATGGTGACCCATGAAGGGAATGAAGAAGGAGCGGGAGCCTGGTTCCGTGAACTGCGGGATATGGGCTTGGATGCGGTTATCGTGTCTGACCCAGCCCTCATCGTCATTTGTGCCACTGAAGCGCCGGGACTTGAAATCCATCTGTCCACCCAGGCTTCATCGACCAATTATGAAACCTTCGAGTTCTGGAAGGAATTGGGCTTAACCCGCGTTGTTTTAGCCCGCGAAGTGACCATGGAAGAGGTAGCTGAAATTCGTAAACGGACAGATGTTGAAATCGAAGCCTTTGTCCACGGTGCCATGTGTATCTCCTACTCAGGACGTTGCGTCCTCTCCAACCACATGAGCAAACGTGATGCCAACCGCGGCGGTTGCTCCCAGTCTTGCCGCTGGAAGTACAACCTCTATGACTTGCCATTCGGTGAAGAGCGTCGTTCGATTAAGGGGGAAATACCAGAGGAGTTCTCCATGTCTGCGGTGGACATGTGTATGATCGACCATATTCCAGACATGATTGAAAATGGGGTTGATAGCCTAAAAATCGAAGGCCGGATGAAATCTGTCCACTACGTGTCAACCGTAACCAACTGCTATAAGGCTGCGGTCGATGCCTATCTAGAAAGTCCAGAAAAGTTTGAAGCGATCAAACAAGACCTGATTGACGAGTTGTGGAAAGTAGCCCAGCGTGAACTGGCAACTGGTTTTTACTACAATCCACCAACTGAAAACGAGCAATTGTTTGGTGCCCGCCGTAAAATTCCAGAATACAAATTTATCGCTGAAGTAGTGGCCTTTGACAAGGAAACCATGACAGCAACTATTCGTCAGCGCAATGTTATCAACGAAGGAGACCAAGTTGAGTTCTACGGGCCAGGTTTCCGTCATTTTGAGACGACCATTCAAGGCCTGCATGATTCCAATGGAGATAAGATTGACCGTGCCAATAAACCTATGGAACTGCTGACTATTAAGCTAGACCGTGAAATCTATCCAGGCGATATGATCCGCGCCTGCAAGTCAGGGCTCATCAATCTCTATCAAGAGGACGGCAAGGCTGTTACTATTCGTGCATAAGAAAAAGGCTGGAGAAATTCAGCCTTTTGATAATTGTGATTTTTTGATGTTTTCTGGAACCAGAGAGATTTTTTTAATCTCATCAATCCGAATGATACTGGTCACGCGACGTTTGAAATTTTTCATAATCAAGCGTTGCCGTTCCTTGTCATACTTGACAATGTCCCCGGTAAAGCTACGTTCACCATAAATAACATGGATAGCAGCCTTCTTTTGAATGGCCAGCTCAAGATACTCTTGAATCTCTTCTCTGGTTGCAGGCTCCATAGGCTTTGGTTGGGATCTGTAAACCAGAAAATCATTGATACGACCGAAAATGGATTCCAAAAACCTCTTCATGGCAATATCCTTTCAAACTTGCTATAATCATCTTATACAATTTTTATAAAAATGACAAGTGTTTGCGAACAAATAAGTGAAGGAGGTAACAAATGGCAGAATTTACATTTGAAATCGAAGAAAAACTCTTGGTCCTATCTGAGAATGACAAGGGCTGGACCAAGGAGCTTAACCGTGTGTCCTTTAACGGAGCACCAGCCAAATATGACATCCGCACTTGGAGTCCCGACCATACCAAGATGGGCAAGGGCATTACCCTCAGCAATGAAGAATTTCAAGTCATGCTGGATGCATTTACCAATAAGTAAGATGAGGAGCCTAAGCAATTAGGTTCCTTTTTCTCATAACTGGTTGGAGGAGTTTGTGTGCCACTGTGGCGAGGGAAATTTTTGCTAAATCAGGCAGGATGAAGGGCAGGACTGTCCAGCCAAGAGTATCTGTCCAGCTAGCACCGCTGACCAGTTTGAATACTAAACATCCCAGTCCAAAGCAAGTAGCGGTTCCCAGCAGACAAGCCAGAAAGACCTGGAATGGAGAACTATTATTTGTCGTCAAGCTGGATGTGATAGCCGCGTAGGCCAAAAAGCCCCAGAGAAATCCAGCAGTCGGTCCGAAAAGATTGGCCACTCCACCTGACAATCCTGCGAATATAGGCAGTCCAATGGCACCCAAGGTCAGATAAATTCCGACACTTGCCAGGGCCAGTTTCCTTGGATAGAGGCAGGCAATCAGGGCGATAGCCAGGGTTTGGAGAGTAAAGGGAACAGGACCAATGGGAAGGCTGATTTGTGAAAGAGCTGCAATGAGGGCCGCACCGATTGCAGTGTAGACCAAATGGAGAGTTGATTCTTGTTTCATGAGATGGTTATCCTTTTATAATAATTGGTTAACAAAATTATAGTTTGATTTTCAAAGGAAGTCAATCCATTGACTATCAGCTGTCACAGTTATAGGAAAAATCTATAGCTATTCATAAAAAAGTTATATAAGTAAAAAACTATGTTTTTAAGTAGACTGATCATTCTCATGCTACAATGGATAAAAATAAGAAAGCGAGACATCCTATGTCAGAATTATTAGCTATTTACCGTACCTTAAAAGCCAAAAAATGGGTGGATTTGACCCATCAAATCAATGAAAATAGTCCTCATTTCCCTGCCCTGCCTGCCTTGGAGAAGAAGACCTTGTTTGACCACAAGGACGGATTTTTCGTAGAGCAGTTCACGGTCGTTGGCCAGTATGGTACCCATATCGACCCGCCTGTTCACTTTGTGGAGGGGGCTCGTTATTTGGACGAGATTGACTTGAAAGATTTGCTCCTGCCTCTTTATGTTATCGATAAGTCGCAGGCAGTTGCAGCAAATCCAGATTACCAAATCACCAAGCAGGATATTTTGGATTTTGAAGAGGAACATGGTCCTATTGCAGAGGAGTCTTTTGTTGCCTTCCGTTCAGACTGGTCTAAACGCTGGCCAAGCCAGGATGCCATCCGAAATTTGGATGAAAATGGAGTGCAACATACCCCAGGTTGGAGCCATGATGCCTTGGAGTATCTGATTGAGGAACGCAAGGTCAAGGCCGTTGGTCATGAGACCCTGGATACAGACTCAGGAGTGTCAGCAGCAGAGAATGGTGGTAGCCTTCCAGAGGAATACTATCTTCTGTCAAAAGACATTTACCAGGTAGAAGTCCTCAACAATCTTGATCAGGTTCCAGCGACGGGGAGCTTGATCTCCATCGCCTTTCCACATTGGGAAAAGGGCTCGGGTTCACCAGTTAGAGCCATTGCTATTTTGCCATAAGATGATAAAACGCCCAGATGAAAGTCTGAGCGTTTTTATGAAATTTCTATCGCATGGTGACAAATTCTTCTGAGCCAGTTGGGTGGATGGCCACAACGGCGTCAAATTGTTCCTTGCTAGCTCCCATTTTGATAGCAACTGAGAAACCTTGGATCATCTCGTCGACACCGTAGCCGATACCGTGGAGGCCGACCACTCGTTCTTCAGGACCAACGGTGACTAGTTTCATCTTGGTCAGCTGGCGGTTGTCTGCCATGGCTGTGTACATAGAGGTAAAGGCTGAAGTGTAGCACTTGACTTGGTCCGCACCGTATTGAACAAGGGCCTGGTCTTCTGTTAATCCGACCGTACCGATAGCTGGGTGGGAGAAGACAACAGTTGGAATGTCTGTATAGTCCATTTTGGCATCTGTTTTACCGTTGAATAAGCGTTCCGATAGGAGCCGTCCAGCCTTGATAGCAACGGGTGTCAACTCTTTTTCACCCGTCACGTCGCCCAAGGCATAGATGCCAGGAACCACTGTTTCTTGGTATTGGTTGACTTCGATGTGGCCCGATTTTGTTAGTGTCACACCAGCAGCTTCTAGGTTAAGCTGGTTGGTATTTGGCTTGCGCCCAACAGCCCAGAGAACCTGGTCAGTAATGTGGGAAGTGCCGTCCTCAAAGAAGATTTGGATTTTTCCTTCTGGCGTTTTCTCCAGCTTGCTTGGCGTTTTATGGGTGTGAAGTGGGAGCTTGGTCCGCTCCATCTCTTCCATGAGGGCATCGGTAATGTAGGTATCGAAGTTACGCAATGGGCGGTCGCCGCGGACAAAGAGCTGGGCATCCACGCCCAAACCGTGTAGGACGCCAGCCACCTCAACGGCAATATAGCCAGCGCCGATAACAGCGACAGACTCTGGCAATTCTTCCCAGGCAAAGAAGTCGTCGGACACGACACCCAATTCAGCACCTGGAATGGCGGGAATAACTGGAAGACCACCAGTAGCGATGACAATGTGTTTGGCTTTGATTCGCTCACCATTGACCTCGACCGTATGGCTATCTACAAATTTGGCAAAACCTTGAATGACCTCAACCTGATTGTTTTTGAAGGTATTGCCATAAGAGGAACGAGAACGCTCGATATAGGCCTCACGGTTCTGACGCAGGGTTGCGAAGTTGAAGTGAACATCCTGGCTGGTGAAACCGTATTCTGGTGCATAAGTGTGAATGGCTTCAGCTACTTGAGAACCGTACCACATGATTTTTTTAGGAACACAGCCTAGATTGACACAGGTTCCACCGATATAGCTGCCTTCAATAACGGCAGCCTTGGCACCATACATAGCCGCTCGGTTCATAGTGGCAATACCACCACTTCCTCCACCAATGCTGATAATATCAAATTCTCTCATTTTCTTCCTCCAAAGATTTCTTGACTACATTCTACCCTTTTTTTATCTTTCAATCAAAAATCCGCTACGTCTATCGTGAAACCTTGTTTAGGTTTTTCTTACTATTATTTTGTAAAAATACTGGCCATACCTGCATGATTGATAGAAGCTATTTCTTACAAAAATGTAAGTGGGATAATTGACAAAAATATTATAAAATTAGTATGGAAAACACTTGCAAAAAACGATGTATAAGTGTATTATCTTTATAAGACAATTATTTTTGTAACATGTAAAGGAGACAGATATGTTTAAGTCCAAAAAAGCAAAAATTGCCCTTTTTTCTGGTCTTGGGGTTGCATCGGTAGCCCTGGTCGGTGGGGCCTTACTCTTCTCTAATGCCTTAGGTGGTTCAGGTAGCGCAGGTGAAGACTTTACATTACCCATGACCTACAGGGTGGTTCAGGAAGGTTCGATTGCTTCGTCGACCTTGTTGACGGGGACAGTGGCTGCGGGTGAAGAGCAGTTTGTCTATTATGACCCCTCTAAAGGCGATATCAGTGAATTTTACGTTGAACAGGGTAACCAGGTAGAGGCTGGAACGGCCCTGCTTCGCTATGATGCTTATGAATTGCAGACGGCTCTTGATTCGGCTGTGCGCGGACGGGATAAGATTGGACGTCAAATATATGAGGTGCAAAATGGTGGTCAGACCTTGCCAACAACAGGTGACCCAGCCTTGGATGGAGAAGCAGCGGCCTCTGCCCAACGTTCCATTGATTTGCAATTGGCGGATTTGAATGATGCCTATGCGGATGCCCAAGCGGCGGTAGACAAGGCGTGGACGGCCGTCAATGAAGCGACCGTTGCCAGCACCGTGTCAGGTACAGTTGTTGAGGTCAATAAGTCTGTTTCTAAGAGCTCAACCAATAGCCAGACAGTCATTCACATCGTCAACCAAAATAGCCTGCAGGTGACAGGTCAGCTTACAGAATATGATTTGGCCAATATCAAGGTTGACCAAGAAGTGAAATTAAGCACTAAAGTCTATCCAGAACAGACCTGGACTGGTAAAATTTCCTATATTTCAAACTATCCAGCCAATGATCAAACTGCGGTAGCAGTACCGGGTGGCGGCGGATCTGGTGGTGGTGCCAAGTATCCTTTCAAGGTGACTTTGACTAGCGATATCGGCGACCTCAAGCAAGGTTTCACTGTCAATATGGAAGTGGTCAACACCAGCAAAAATATCTTGGTCCCTGTGACAGCTGTTGTCTATGAGGATGATAAGACCTTTGTTTGGACATTGGTAGATGGTAAGGCTAAAAAAGTAGAGGTGACTCTGGGTAATGCAGATGCTCTTAACCAGGAAGTGATCAAGGGCTTGTCTGTTGGTGACCATGTCATTGTCCTCCCAGATTTTGACTTACAAGAGGGTCAAGAGGTAGAAGCCGATGAAGAACCAGCTAATTAAACTCACACAAATCAACAAATCCTATAAAAACGGCGACCAGGAGTTGCGAGTTCTCAAGGATATTGATTTGGAAGTCGAAGAAGGAGAATTTCTAGCCATTATGGGACCGTCTGGGTCTGGTAAATCCACTCTCATGAACATTATTGGTTTGCTGGACAGGTCTAGTTCTGGCAACTATTGGCTAGAAGGCGAGGAAGTCAGCCAGTTATCGGAGAAAAAGTTGGCCCAGGTCCGCAATGACCAAATCGGTTTTGTCTTCCAACAATTCTTCCTCCTTGCCAAGCTCAACGCCTTGCAGAATGTGGAGTTACCCCTGATTTATGCAGGAGTACCGTCCAACCAACGTAAGAAAAAGGCCAAACGTTACCTAGAAAAAGTTGAATTGGCAGAACGTATGGACCACCTGCCGTCGGAATTGTCTGGAGGTCAAAAGCAACGGGTGGCTATTGCGCGTGCCTTGGTCAATAGCCCAGCCATTATCTTGGCGGATGAGCCGACGGGGGCCCTGGATACCAAGACTGGCCAGCAGATTATGGAGCTTTTGACTGAGCTCAATAATGAAGGTAAGACCATTATCATGGTCACCCACGAGCCAGAGATTGCCGCCTATGCCAAGCGGAAAATAGTTCTTCGGGACGGGATTATCACTGAGGACAGAAGAAGGGAGGAGGCTTAATGGAAAATTGGAAATTTGCCTTAAAATCAATCCTAGCCCACAAGATGCGCTCCCTCCTCACCATGTTGGGTATCATTATCGGTGTGGCTGCTGTTGTTATCATCATGGCTCTAGGTGAAGGCCTACAGAAATCCATGGAGAAGGCCCTGGCTGGTGAGCAAAATAATGTCTCTGTCCATTTTTCTCCATATGTAAATTTAGAAGAGGTTTCGTCGGGTTTATTTAATGCTGGCTTCACTGGGGAAATGTCTATGGAAGAAGAGCCTGACTTGACCCATAGCATGTTGCAAGGACTTCTGGAAATTGACGGTTTAAGCAACTACTATATCAATTTGAGTAATATGGGAACAATAGAAGCCGGTAACAAATCAGCTGATAATGTGACCATCAATGGGGTCAGCCGGTCCTATTTTGATGTCAAAAATCTAGAAATTTTGGCAGGACGCAAGTTCACTCCTAATGACTATAGTCGCTTTGCTCGCATTATCATGCTGGATGTCAATCTGGCTGAAAAACTGTTTGGCTCCATGGAAGCCTCCCTCAACCAGACGGTTTCTCTCAATGGCAATGCCTATCTAGTTATCGGTGTTTACAAGGAGCCCAATGCTGGTACGGCCATGTTTGGGATGAACTCAGGCGGTAATGCCATTATGGCCAATACCCAGGTTGCTGCAGAGATGGGCATGAAAGAAAATTCAGGACTCTATGTCTATGTTGAAGACGTGACCAGGGTCACAGAGGTTGGTCAGGCTGCTGCGGACTATCTGACTAGGGTTTCTGGTCTAAAAGAGGCTCGCTATGATATTTTTGACATGTCTGCCATGATTGAAAGTTTCAAGAGTGAGCTAGGTATTGTGACCACCTTTATAGGTGCGGTTGCAGGTATCTCCCTCTTGGTCGGCGGTATCGGCGTGATGAACATTATGCTGGTATCCGTGACCGAGCGGACAAGGGAAATCGGTCTGCGGAAGGCACTGGGAGCGACTCGTGCCAATATCTTGAGTCAGTTCTTGATTGAGGCTATGGTCTTGACCACTCTGGGCGGTGCCATTGGTCTCTTAATCGCCCAAACGACTGTCGTTTTGCTCAATATCAGCAAGGTCATGGGTCAGGGTATGTCCGCCGTCATCTCTATCCCAGTGGTTCTGGGGAGTCTCGCCTTCTCAGCCTTAGTTGGTATCATCTTCGGTGTCCTCCCAGCAAATAAGGCTTCTAAATTGGATCCAATTGAAGCACTGCGATATGAATAATATTCAAAACGATTAGGTTTTTCCTAGTCGTTTTTCTGTGAGCAAACGGCTTGACATTATCACTAGTTAAAGATAAAATAAGGACATCATTCAGATTAAAGGAGTAACATCATGGTAGAATTAGGTATTTCAACATTTGGAGAAACAACCCCTCTTGAAAAGACAGGAGAAACGTACAGCCACGACGAGCGCATTCGTCAGCTGGTCAAAGAGATTGAACTGGCAGACCAGGTTGGCCTGGATGTCTATGGGATTGGGGAGCATCACCGCGAAGATTTTGCGGTCTCTGCACCTGAAATTGTCCTGGCAGCAGGTGCTGTCAATACCAAGCATATCAAACTGACATCAGCAGTTTCGATTCTTTCCTCTATGGATCCAGTCCGCCTCTATCAGCAGTACACCACCATTGATGCTTTGTCAAACGGCAGAGCGGAAATCATGGCTGGCCGTGGTTCCTTTACGGAGTCCTTCCCCTTGTTTGGTTATGATTTGCATGACTATGAAGAACTGTTCGATGAAAAATTGGATATGCTTTTAGAGATTGACAAGGCTACCAACTTGAATTGGGGTGGTAAATTCACCCAGTCGGTGGACAATAAGCCTGTATATCCGCGACCTGTTCAGGAAGATTTTCCTATCTGGGTAGCGACTGGTGGCAATGTCGAGTCAACCATCAAGATTGCCCAAAAAGGCCTGCCAATCGTTTATGCAGTCATTGGAGCAGGGGCTCATCGTTTTAAACCGCTGGTAGATGCCTACCGAAAGGTGGCTCGCAATTCCGGTCACTCACCTGAGAAAACTAAGGTTGCAGCCCATTCTTGGGGTTGGATAGCAGACGACCATGACAAGGCTGTTGAGGAATACTTCCACCCAACTAAAGTGGTCACTAACAATATCGCAAAGGACCGGCCACACTGGTCTGAAATGACCAAGGCCCAATACCTCTATTCTTTGACAGATGAAGGAGCAAGCATTGTTGGCGATCCACAGCACGTCGCTGCAAAAATTATCCAAACTATCGAAACCTTGGATTTGGAGCGTTTCTTCCTCCACTTGCCAATCGGCTCTATGCCACATGAGGATGTCCTCCGTGCTATCGAGCTTTATGGTAAAGAAGTCGCACCGATTGTGCGAGAATATTTTGCTAAAAAAGAAGAAGCTGAAAAGTAAATTTGCCCTCACTGAAAGGCTGGTATTCGCCAGCCTTTTTATCTGTCCATTTTAGGAAAAAATGGTGTATAATAGATGCAGAAATAGATGTTTGAGGGTGCAAAATGGAAAATTTACAGGAATATGTAGCGTTTGATTTGGAATTTAATGCGGCCAACGGTGCTTATCAGCTAATCCAGCTGTCGGCAGTTAAGTTTGTCAACCATGAGGAAGTGGACCAGTTCGACAGCTATGTTTACACAGATATTCCCCTCCAGTCCTTTATCAACGGTTTGACAGGTATCACCGCAGAGAAGATTAAAACTGCCCCTAAAATAGAGACAGTTTTAGCAGATTTTCAGGCCTTTGTGGGACAAGCAGCCCTCATCGGTTACAATGCTATGAAGTCTGATCTACCTATTCTGGCAGAAAATGGTCTGGATTTGAAGGACCAGTACCAGGTTGACCTCTATGAAGAGGCCTTGGAGCGTCGGTCAACAGACTTAAACAGTATCGTCAATCTCAAGCTGACCTCAGTGGCGGACTATCTGGGTGTCAAGGGACGAGGGCACAATAGCCTAGAAGATGCTCGTATGACCGCCCAGGTATATGAGAAATTTTTAGAGTTTGATGAAAACCAACAGATGCTAGGTCAGCAAGAAGTCGTGACCAACAATCCCTTTGCCGGACTAGGAAATTTGTTTGATTAGAAGAGAAAATGAGCTACAGCAATGAAACTGTAACTCATTTTTTTGATTTTCTAGTTGGAATTGGTGTGAAGCTATAAATTTGCGTTCAGCTAGAGCATATTTCAATTAGGGAGTCCAATAGTCCAGTGGACTATTGGAGCCAATCGCTGAGAAATAAGAGAGCGATTGGAATTGATATGAGTCCCTAAAACTGCACTCATCTCAAACTTACTTCATCGTAGGGAAAAGAAGTACATCCCGAATGGTTGTTGTATCTGTTAAGAGCATGCAGAGGCGGTCGATACCGATTCCAAGTCCACCTGTTGGTGGCATACCGTATTCGAGGGCTTCAATGTAGTCATAGTCCACACCTGTTGCTTCGTCGTCACCCAATTCTTTGGCTTTAGCTTGGGCTTCAAAGCGTTCCAATTGGTCGATTGGGTCGTTCAATTCTGTAAAGGCATTTCCGTATTCCTTGGTCATGATGAAGAGCTCGAAGCGGTCTGTGAAGCGTGGGTCTTCATCGTTTTTTTTAGCCAATGGAGATACGGCTACTGGGTGACCATAGACAAAGGTTGGTTGGATAAGAGTTGCTTCAACGTATTCTTCAAAGAAGCTGTTGATGATTTGACCAACTTCTGTATGGTGTTTTTCCACAGGGACCTTGTGCTCAGCTGCAAGGGCTTTTGCTTCCTCGAAGCTCATCTCTTGCCAGAAGTCCACGCCAGTTTGTTCCTTAATAGCATCGACCATGTGGATACGCTTGAATGGCTCGTGGATGTTAATGACAGTATCTTGGTAGGTCACAGGACCATCACCGACAACTGCCTTGGCAGTGTGCTGGATAATGCCTTCGGTCAAGTCCATGATGTCCAAGTAATCCGCATAGGCTTGGTAAACCTCAATGGAAGTGAACTCAGGGTTGTGGGTCGCATCCATACCTTCGTTACGGAAGATACGGCCGATTTCATAGACGCGTTCCATACCGCCGACGATCAAGCGTTTGAGGTGGAGTTCTGTCGCGATACGAAGGACCATATCAATGTTTTGGGCATTGTGGTGGGTGATGAATGGACGAGCCGCTGCACCACCAGCTTCGTTGTGAAGGACAGGTGTTTCCACCTCCAAGAAACCAAGTCCGTCAAGGTAACGGCGGATTTCTGAGATGATTTTTGAGCGGGTTACAAAACGGTCAAAGCTCTCACGGTTGGTAATCAAGTCCAAATAACGCTTGCGGTAGCGGGTCTCGATGTCTGTCAAACCGTGGAATTTTTCTGGCAATGGGCGGAGCGCTTTAGACAAGTGAGTCAATTTGCGAGCATGGATAGACAACTCACCAACATTTGTCTTGAAAACATCTCCCTCGACACCGATAAAGTCACCAAGGTCTGCTTTTTTGAAGATTTCATAATTTTCTTCGCCAACATCATCCTTACGAACGTAGATCTGAATCTGGCCTTCGCGGTCTTGAATGTGAGCAAAACCTGCCTTACCCTTACCGCGTTTGGTCATGATACGACCAGCGATAATAGCCGTTTGACCCAGCTCTTCCAATTCTTCTTTTGATTTGTCTTCGTATTGTTCCTTCAACTGAGCAGAATCAGCAGAGCGTTCAAATCGCTTACCGAAGGGGTCAATGCCCTGTTCTGCAAGAGCTGTCATTTTCTCACGACGGACAAGTTGTTGGTCATTCAATTCTTCAAAATGTTCAGTAGACATAAAATTTTCATTCCTCCAAAGTCTGTTCCTTCTATTTTATCATAGAATAGGGAAAAAATCAGCAGGAAATAGCCAGGGAAACAAAAAAACAGCAGATTTCTCTACTGTTTATAAGATGTATCATTCCAGCAAATTTCCATAAAATGCTCAATATCAAACGTTTCAAGAATAGTCACGGAGGCATTGTCCAAGCCACCGCGAGAGCAAACCTCGTGGGCAGGATAGCCCAGCAGCGTCATGATTCCAGCGACTAAGATTGAACCATGTGACACGATGAGAACAGTTGATAGCTGGGAATCTTCCAGATTTTTGACAAAATCGACTAAACGTTGACGGACTTGATAAACAGTTTCTTTTCAAGTCCTCATAGGATTGAGCCAGGAGGGCAGAGTCGCAAGAATAACCCTGAAATCGACCTTCCAGATTCCACTCGGTCTTGCCGTGGCGGATAAAGTAAATCCTCATGCTAGTCTCCCTCGGTCAAATCGGAAAAACTAGCCTTGACAAAATCAGCCAGGATCCGACTATCAATGCCGATGGAACGGCCCACTTCACCAGCAGAGACAATCATGTAGCCCGTTTCCAGTGCTGACTGGTCTATGTAGATAGGAAAATTGTGCTTTTGCCGGATACCGACAGGGTTGTTGGCACCGTGGACATAGCCGGTCGTCTTTTCCAGATCCTTTTGTGGAATCATGGTGACCTTCTTGTTGCCAGAGACCTTGGCCAATTTCTTTTCGGACAGGTGCTCGGTAATGGGAACAATTCCGATAATGGGCCCTGTCTTATCACCTTTTAGGGCCAGGGTTTTGTAGATTTGTTCCATTTGGATACCTTCAGGTACCTTGCCTTCAAGGGCATTGATGAACAGACTGTCGTGGGCAATTTTGGCCTTGTCCAGAATCTGGTCGACCAAGGTTTTCTTGATTTTTTCTTTCTTTGCCATAGGATGACCTCCTACTTGTATTTTTCCTCGAGTTTGCTCATCCAAAGGCCAAGCCAGGCACCAAGAACAAAGAGGACAAGGGCAGCAAGCCAGGTTCCGATGCCAGCTCCAGCATAGGAAATGGCTTCCTCATTGCCAGCTTGTGGGATAAGGATGAGAATGGTAGATGAAGCGACGATACCGATGATAAAGTGGTAAACGCGGGAGTGGTAGACCTTGAGAGCATGGTCCATGGCTTTAGAAAATGCCACCATAGCTAGGGCCCCACCGATAGCGATAGGCAGAAAAGTGCCAAGCAGGTCCAGGGACTTGAATCCATTGAGCATAGGCGCGTAAATCCCTAAAATCAAAAGCAAGTTAGACGGGCTGAGCCCAGGTACCAAAATCCCCAGAGCAATCAGAGCACCAGCCAAGACAAAACTAGCAAAGCTAGCTGGCAGGGTTCCGACCAAACTGTTCAAATTGTAGAGCAAAAGACCAGAGATGATAAAGGTTGCAACCAGCCAAATCCAGTCAATGCTGTCACGCTGGCTCTTTTGAGTAGATTCCTTGAGCAGGCTAGGAATGGTTCCTACAATGGCACCGGCAAAGGCCCAGAGAACGGGTACCTGGAAGTGCTTGAGCAGGAATTCAACCGGAAAGGAGAAGAGGGCAATACCCAAAATTCCCCCGATTCCAACAGGGATAAAATAGAGCAAATTTTCCTTGAAATCCTTGCGAATATTGGCTAAAAAGCTGATGAGCCGCTCATAGATGCCCAAAATCGCAGCCAATACACCACCAGAAACACCGGGCAAAATAAATCCAAGGGCGATAATCATTCCCTTGATAATTCTTGAAATCCAAGATGACATAAATTCCTCCAAAATTATGTAATGGACCCATTATAGCACATAGACCGAATTTCGTCGAAAAAAGCCTGCCAAAACGGACAGACTTAGGATGATTTTACCTTAAAGAAGGCAGGTCTTGATTTGTAGAGAACAATCAACAGACCTGCTGCAATCAGGGTCGATGGCAGAATATAGCTGAGATTGTATTGAAGAGAGTAGAGCCAGACAGGCATACCAGGTGTAGCGTAGTCAGCATAGAAGATGATTCCGGCCAGGAAGTTGGCTAGGAAACGAATGCTGCCTCCATGTAGACTGGCTAGTCCAATCCAGCTGATTGCACTTGTGCTGGTCTTACTGGCTTTAAAAGGTCTTGTAAATAGCCCTGCCAACCCAATTCCAGCATAGGATAGGGCGTAATCCAGAAAGACCTGGAAGGGATTGAGGAAGTAGCCGCCGTAGAAGAGTTGGATGGTACCGACAATTCCACCTGCTAGCACACCGATAGCCAGGCCATGTCTGAGTGCCAGAAAGAGAATGGGCAGCATGACCAAGGAAACCGATCCACCTTGAGGCATAGTGAAGAGCGGTAGTTTGTCAAAGACCAGGGCAATGGCAGAGAAGATGGCTACTTCAGCTAGGGTACGTAATTTAGTATGGGACATAAAAACCTCCTTTATGGTTGCAATGAAAGGAGGTTTGGTTTTTTATGCTATCCATAAAACACAATCCCTACGCTAGTCTTACCTAGATCAGGTTCGAGGATTTCGCAGATGCGATCTCAGCCGAAGCACTCCTTTGTGAAATTATTTAGTTGTTACTCAGGAACGGTAAAGAGCTTTTGATAGACCTCGTTAGGGTCTTTTAAGCTAGTGATGAGGTTGAGGTCCAGATGGTATTTAAAGCCATTCAAGTAACCTCGTGAAGTATATTGGTGAAGGTCGTAGGCCAAATCAGTGTTGGGAGCGGCATTGTAGTAACCCGAGTCCATCCCATAGGTTGGAATCCACAGGGCATCAAACTTATCTACTGTGATGCTATGTTCATCCATAAAATAGGTGCCAATATAGAGTCCAATATTTTTAGCACCAAGGTCTACCAACTCCTGTCTAAAAGCCTCGACGCCGGCATCCATATCGCCCATGGTCTTTTCCTCAACGTCCATCCAATAGAAGGTTGGCTTGTAAGGCGAAGACAGCTTGTAGAAGGATTGGGCTTCTTTTTTCATGGCTTCTATAGAATTTCCTGTCACATAAGCATAGACAGCGATGGGAACTCCCCGCTTTTGAAATTCTTCAATATGCTGCTTACTGGACTTGTCAATTCCATTTTTATCGGTGGCAGAGTTTTCTTTCTTTGTATGGGAACCACTCTGAATCCGGATAATAGCTCCAGAAATCTGTTCGCTGAGCGTATCGTAGTCGATATCCTCAGGTCGTTGCCATGCGGAAACGTCAATGATTGGCTTCATTTCTAAAGCATTCTCTATGACATAGGTAGAGCTTGCGCTTGTGATCCTCTTTGCTTCTTTTTCTATCTGGGCTTCTTGAATTGCTGCCGCCCGTTTTTCAGCTTGGATAGCCATGGTCCGAGTCAGGAGAATCAAGGAAGTGAATAGAGCAAAGAAAACAATCACAATGATAGGTTTAATTCTTTTTCTCATCTTTATTATTTTAACTCAAAGATCTGGAAAAATCAAAAAAAATAGTCTCATTTATGCAGGAAATAGCTAACTTTCATCCGCTTGACATATCCTGGATATTGGGGTAAGCTACTAATGGATATAAGAACCTGTCATTAGAGGACGGAACCTTTCTCCGTTGCGAGTTTGTCCAACAAGTTTCTTGCATGAGAATACAGGTCCTAAAAATGAAGTAGGAGTTGCATGACTACCCAGAAAATTAGTAGAATTGCTATCTTAGCCAGCGTTTGCATAGCACTTCGATTTGCCTTTTTTCCTTTTGCTAATATCAAGCCCATTACAGCTATATTTTTAGTCTCCAGCCTTTTTTTGCCCATGGCAGATGCTTTCCTCATCATGGCTTTGACCATGTTTGGGACGGCTATTTATATGGGGTTTGGGATAGTTGTTTTGTGGCAGATTCTCAGTTTTGCAGCTATCATGCTAGTGTGGAAATGGGTATGGTCCGGCCTGCGGTTGAGCTCTTGGAATTCAGTCCTCATACCTATGTTGTTAGCTGCTGTAGTCACTTTTCTATATGGATTGGTCATTAGTCTTCTGTCAGCCCTACAATTTGGGGTCAATCCATGGGTCTATTGGCTAAATGGCTTGAGTTTTGATGTGGCCCATGCAGTATCAACTGCCTTATTTTACCCAATTATTGACGGGATTTTTCGGAGGTTTATAAAATGAAACGGTTACTAAGAATTTGTGTTAGTGTCCTATCTGTCTTGGTTTTGCTAGGGTGTTCGACAACGAGTAACCAGCCTACAGCTAGCAGTCAGGTAGAGGAAACCAGTCAGCTACTTGAGGCCACTTTGAGGATTACGACTGATGGTCAGAATTCTACCGAAAATGTCCGATTTGAAGCTGGTGATTCTGTCATGGATGTCCTGGAAGAGTACTACGATATCGAGGAAGAAAACGGCATGGTTACGGTCATCGACGGAAAAAGTCAGGATCCAGCCAGCAATACCTACTGGATGTATAAGGTCAATGGTAGCTTGGCAGAAAAAGGTGCTGTAGAACAAATTCTACAAGAAGGCGACGATGTTGAATTCTACCTTGAAAGCTTTCAATAAACTCAAATAGCTAGAGCACTTAAACAAACTAGGTCAGAGGATTGCCTCTGGCTTTTTATATGCTTTGAAAAACAAATTATAGTTGTGAAAATGGTCAATTGACATTCCTGATTTTGCAGAGAAATAGGCCGGTATATTTTATTAAAATTGAGTGAACAGAATAATGTTCCTTATTTTTGAATCTGCTTGGCTATTCTCTCGTTTTTTGATGAAACTATGCTATAATAGAAATAATATACAGCATAGAACTTGTTTTTTATAGGAGGACCAATGAAGATTGATAAACGGCATTTGCTGAACTATTCTATTCTCTTGCCCTATCTGATTCTTTCAGTGATTGGCTTGATTATTGTCTATTCAACAACCAGTGCCCTACAAATACAAAAGGGCGGAAATCCTTTTAGCATGGTCATTAGCCAGGGACTTTTCTGGATTCTGAGTTTGGTAGCCATGTCTATCATCTACCGGATGAAATTGACGGTCCTGAAGAAGAGGGGGCTGATTCGCTTATTTCTCCTCTTGGAAGTAGCCATGTTGGTCGCGTCGCATTTCTTTGATCCGGTCAATGGTGCCCACGGTTGGATTCGCTTGGGACCGGGGGGGATCATCGGTCTCCAACCGGCGGAATACTTGAAATTATTGATTGTCTGGTACCTGGCGGCACGATTTTCCGCTATGCAGAGGGATATCCAGGTTTATGATTACCAGGCCTTGATTAAGGGAAGCTGGATGCCCAAGGCCTTTAATGATTGGCGGATTGTCAGCCTGTTTTTCCTGGGGTTGGTAGCAAGCCTACCCGATTTGGGGAATGCTACGATTGTAGTTTTGATTATTTTGGTCATGGTAACGGTCAGTGGTGTGGCTTATCGCTGGTTCTCAACAGTCCTGATGGGCTTGGTCCTGGGAGCAACCATTTTGTTGGGCTCCATTCGGATTTTAGGGGTTGATTTGGTGGCACGGATTCCCGTCTTTGGCTATATTGCCCGTCGCTTCTCAGCCTACTTCAATCCCTTTGAAAACGCGACAGAATCAGGTTTGCAGCTGACCAATTCTTACTACGCCATGAGTAATGGCGGTTGGCTGGGCAGAGGCTTGGGAAATTCTATTGAGAAAAATGGCTATCTGCCAGAAGCCCATACAGACTTTGTCTTTTCCATTGTCATCGAAGAATTAGGCTTTGTCGGAGCCTCCCTGATTCTCGCCCTCTTATTCTTTTTGATATTGAGAATTATTGTGGTGGGTATCCGGGCTAGACGCCCCTTCAATTCCATGATGGCTTTGGGAGTAGCAGGGATGATGCTGATTCAGACCTTTGTCAATGTCGGTGGTATTTCCGGCTTGATTCCTGCTACGGGAGTGACCTTCCCCTTCCTATCACAAGGGGGGAATAGCTTGTTGGTTATTTCTATAGGAATTGCCTTTGTTTTAAATGTTGATGCAAATGAGAAACGGGAGCTCTGGGAAGAGGAAATAGAGCAGACCATGGCTAAAACAGAAAGTTAGGGAGAAATATGAAAATTCAGAAGTTAGAAAACTACAACAACAAGGATGCTATCAAGGAAGAAGTTGCTATCCTGACCACTATCCTTGAAGAGGTAGCTGGACAGATGATGTCTGCAGATACCTTTCAGAAGATTTTGGAGCTTTCTCAGCTCTCACATGAGGATGATTACCAGGCCTTGATTGATATTATCGGCCAGTTAGACAATGACGAATTGGCTGTGATTTCTCGCTATTTCGCTATCTTACCTCTCTTGATTAACATCTCTGAAGATGTGGACTTGGCCTATGAAATCAACCATCAAAATAATATTGGTCATGATTATCTAGGAAAAATTTCCACAACAATTGATATGGTGTCCAAACATGAAGATGCGGCTGAAATCCTTGAAAAACTCAATGTCGTTCCTGTCTTGACGGCCCACCCAACTCAGGTTCAACGCCAGTCCATGCTGGATTTGACCAAGCATATCCACGAATTGCTCCGTCGTTACCGCGATGTCAAATTGGGCTTGATGAACCGGACCAAGTGGGAAGACCAACTGCGTCTTTATATCGAAATCATCATGCAGACGGATATGACACGGGAGAAGAAACTCAAGGTTACCAATGAAATTACCAATGTCATGGAGTATTACAATTCCTCCTTCATTAAGGCAGTGACCAAGCTCCAAGGAGAGTACAAGCGTCTGGCTGCCGAGAAGGGCATTGAGTTGGATAATCCGCGTCCTATTACCATGGGTATGTGGATTGGTGGTGATCGTGACGGAAACCCATTTGTGACGGCCGAAACCTTGAAATTATCAGCCCTGACCCAGTGCCAAGTGATTATGAACTATTACGATGAGCAGCTTTACAAGCTCTACCGTAATTTCTCACTGTCGACCACTATTGTCAAGGTCAGTCCGGCAGTTCAGCAATTGGCTGATTTGTCACAGGATCAGTCTGTCTATCGTGAAAACGAACCCTACCGCCGTGCCTTCCATTATATCCAGATGAAGTTGGCAAACACGCGTGATTACCTCGTGCACAACAAACCAGCTGATGATCGCTATGAAAACGTTGCTGCTTTCAAGGCTGACCTGCTGGCTATCAAGAAATCCCTGAAAGAAAATAAAACAGCGGCACTGATTAAGGGAGATTTGACAGAGATTTTAGAAGCGATTGAAGCCTTCGGCTTCTACTTGGCCAGCATCGACATGCGTCAGGATTCATCTATCTTAGAAGCAAGTGTAGCAGAGCTCCTAGCATCTGCACGGATCGTTGAAGATTATTCAAGCCTGTCAGAAGAGGCTAAGTGCCATGTGCTCCTCAAACAATTGGAAACAGACCCACGCATCCTGTCAGCAACCCATGTAGCCAAGTCAGAGCAGTTGGAAAAAGAGTTGGCAATCTTTGCTACAGCGCGTGAACTCAAGGATAAGCTAGGTGAAGAGGTCATCAAACAGCACATCATTTCCCACTCAGAGAGCGTATCAGACTTGCTAGAATTGGCAGTCTTGCTCAAGGAGGTTGGTCTGGTTGATGTCGACAAGGCCCGTGTTCAGATTGTTCCACTCTTTGAAACCATTGAAGATTTGGACAATGCTGCTGCTACCATGCGTGATTATCTGAAATTAGACCTGACCAAACGCTGGATTGCTGGCAATAAATATTACCAGGAAATCATGTTGGGCTATTCGGATTCCAATAAAGACGGTGGTTATCTGTCATCAGGCTGGACCCTCTACAAGGCCCAGAATGAATTGACCCAAATCGGTCAAGAAAATGGTGTCAAGATTACCTTCTTCCATGGCCGCGGTGGTACGGTTGGTCGTGGTGGTGGTCCATCATATGATGCCATTACCTCCCAGCCATTCGGTTCTATCAAAGACCGTATCCGTTTGACCGAGCAGGGCGAGGTGATTGGTAATAAATATGGTAACAAGGACGCAGCTTACTACAATCTGGAAATGCTGGTGTCTGCAACGCTGGATCGTATGGTAACGCAGATGATTACGGATCCGGATGAAATTGGTAGTTACCGTGAAACCATGGATGAGATTGTGGCGGATAGCTATACTATTTACCGCGACCTGGTCTTCAATAATCCTCGTTTCTACGATTACTTCTTTGCCGCGACGCCAATCCGTGAGATTTCCAGTTTGAATATCGGTTCTCGTCCAGCAGCCCGTAAGACCATTACCGAAATCGGTGGGCTCCGTGCCATTCCTTGGGTATTCTCTTGGTCACAAAACCGTGTCATGCTGCCAGGCTGGTATGGTGTTGGTTCTAGTTTCAAACGCTATATTGACAAGGCGCCTGAAAACCTAGCTAAACTACAAAAAATGTACGAGAGCTGGCCTTTCTTCCGTTCACTCTTGTCAAATGTAGACATGGTCTTATCCAAGTCCAACATGAACATCGCCTTTGAATACGCCAAAATGTGTGAGACAGAGGAAGTTCGCAATATCTTCCATGCCATTTTAGATGAGTGGCAGCTGACTAAAGATATGATTTTGTCTATTGAGCAACATGAAGAGTTGCTAGACGAACTGCCTTTCCTCAAGGCCAGTCTGGACTACCGCATGCCTTACTTCAATATTCTTAACTATATCCAAATTGAGCTCATTAACCGCCTCCGTCGTGGGGAGCTCAGCAAAGAGCAGGAAAGCCTGATTCACATCACCATCAACGGTGTGGCGACAGGCCTCCGAAATTCAGGATAAGAGACGAAAACAACTTCTGCGGAGGTTGTTTTTTGCTTGTCAAAAAATGTATAATGGATATAGAAAAGTTGTGTAACCGATTGCAGATTCATTCGTTATATTAGTGAAGGGAGGGGAGCAGTATCAAACTAGATGATTATGAAAAAGAAGTCATTGCTATAGCTGAGGAAATTTCCTACTATCTGCAACAGTCAGGCGCCAATCCTGCAGATAGCCAGGATATTGCCCAGGATGTTCTGGTCAAAATTCTCACCTCCGATATTGTCCTTCCTTTCGAGAAACTCAGGGCCTGGCTCTATCGATCGGCTGTCCGAGCTTACATTGACAAATACAGGCGGGACAAACATTATCATGACATCTTACAGAAGGAATTTTTCCACCAAAATGGTTGGACAAAATTTGACGACAGGTCTTATGAGCCGCTCTATCGGGCAATAGCAGAGCTGCCGAGCAAGTATCAGCTAGTCTTGGACCTCTACTATTTTCAGGAGATGACAACCAAGGAGATTGCCAAAATTTTAGGTCAATCTCAAAGCTTAGTTAAAATCAATCTCCACAGAGGACGGAAACAATTGGCCAAGACCTTGACAGAAAAGGGGTATCACTATGAAGACTTTTGAAATTGCAACCAAGAAGAGTAGAAGGAAACACCTGCTAAAAACAATCAGCTTATCCCTGCTCATTGGTTTTGTTTTCCTTTTTATTGGTTCTTGGATGGTTAAAATGATTTACGGTGCACGCATTAATAGCGAGCGAGAACGGTACAATTTGCTGACAGAAATCGCCTATCCCAACATTCGCCATGATGGGATAAAAATACAAGAAACGGGATTTTTTTCAGGTAAAATCTACTATAATTTGAGCAAGGATATAGCTGGTGTCCCTATTTCTTTTGGCCAAAGGGAAGTCTACTTTACCCTCTTTAGTATGCACTATGACCCTACTCAGAACTCCCCAGGGGCTAGTTTAGATTTTCTCTATGATTATTCAAGCAATACCAAGCTTCCCACTTTTACGGAATGGGGAGAAAAGAATCAGCTCAAATATCTTAAGGACATGGACGGTCAGCTGGTAGAAGTTGCCATTCGATTTGATAAGAAGTACACACTGGGTCAGATTAAGCAGATGATTCCAGAAAATCTTAAGCAAAATTGGTACTGGATTGGGACCTGTCACAGGGACCGTACCTTGGTGACCCCGGATGAGCTGTTCGGCTTCAAAGAGCAGAGTCTGAGAAGTTTTCCAGCTGATATTCCAGCAGAACACCAGGTGGAGTTCAAGTCTGGTATTCAGATGATGAAGGAATATATTGAACTCTCAAAAAAAGATAAGGGAAGTTTTGACCGATTTCCTCTCAATGATGTAGAAGACTACATTGCTAAATTCGGCGATACAGACTTCACCAAGCAGGAGGAAATTGACAAGCTAGAATTTGCTGGTGTCATCCTGACAGGACCGGCAGAAAACTTTGTTTCCTTAGAAAATCAAACTTGGATTGCATCCTCAAGCATCGGTGCTTCCATCCAAAATCAGCCCTATTATCAGCTCTACATGGAATAAATCACAAAAAAAATAGAAAATGCTTGCATTTCTGCTACAATTTGATAGAATAGTAAGGTAAAGTTAGACCGTATTGCCTACTGTCTATCTATAAAATATATTTTATTGGAGGCTTTTACCAAAATGGCAAAAGAAAAATACGATCGTAGTAAACCCCACGTTAACATTGGTACAATTGGACACGTTGACCACGGTAAAACTACTTTGACTGCAGCTATCACAACTGTATTGGCACGTCGCTTGCCTTCATCAGTTAACCAACCAAAAGACTATGCGTCTATCGATGCTGCTCCAGAAGAACGCGAGCGCGGTATCACTATCAACACTGCACACGTTGAGTATGAAACTGAAAAACGTCACTATGCGCATATCGACGCTCCAGGACACGCGGACTACGTTAAAAACATGATCACTGGTGCTGCCCAAATGGACGGTGCAATCCTTGTAGTAGCTTCAACTGACGGTCCAATGCCACAAACTCGTGAGCACATCCTTCTTTCACGTCAGGTTGGTGTTAAACACCTTATCGTCTTCATGAACAAAGTTGACTTGGTTGACGATGAAGAATTGCTTGAGTTGGTTGAAATGGAAATCCGTGACCTTCTTTCAGAATACGATTTCCCAGGTGATGATCTTCCAGTTATCCAAGGTTCAGCTCTTAAAGCCCTTGAAGGTGACTCTAAGTACGAAGACATCGTTATGGAATTGATGAACACTGTTGATGAGTACATTCCAGAACCAGAACGCGACACTGATAAACCATTGTTGCTTCCAGTCGAGGACGTATTCTCAATCACTGGTCGTGGTACTGTAGCTTCAGGACGTATCGACCGTGGTACAGTTCGTGTCAACGACGAAATCGAAATCGTTGGTCTTCAAGAAGAAAAATCTAAAGCAGTTGTTACTGGTGTTGAAATGTTCCGTAAACAACTTGACGAAGGTCTTGCCGGCGATAACGTTGGTGTGCTTCTTCGTGGTGTTCAACGTGATGAAATCGAACGTGGTCAAGTTATCTCTAAACCAGGTTCTATCAACCCACACACTAAATTCAAAGGTGAAGTTTACATCCTTACTAAAGAAGAAGGTGGACGTCACACTCCATTCTTCGACAACTACCGTCCACAGTTCTACTTCCGTACAACTGACGTAACTGGTTCAATCAAATTGCCAGAAGGTACTGAAATGGTAATGCCTGGTGATAACGTTACTATCGACGTTGAATTGATCCACCCAATCGCCGTTGAACAAGGTACTACTTTCTCTATCCGTGAAGGTGGACGTACTGTTGGTTCAGGTATGGTTACAGAAATCGAAGCTTAATTCGATTGAGTTCCCAGAAATAACAATTATAGTCAGACAACTAAATTGTAACTCTCTACTTTCGGGTAGAGAGTTTTTCTGTAAGTATTCATAAAATGCACGGAAATGCTTTATCCTTGCCTGATTTTATGCTATAATGGGCTTTGTAAAATAAAAAAGAAGAGGTATGTGAAATGTCACGTAAACCAATCATTGCAGGAAACTGGAAAATGAACAAAAATCCTCAAGAAGCACAAGCTTTCGTTGAGGCTATTGCAGGCAAATTGCCTGCTGGCGACAAAATTGAAGCAGCTATCGCAGCTCCAGCTGTAGATTTGAACGCTCTTTTGTGGTTCGCTAAAGATTCTGAATTGAAAGTTGCTGCTCAAAACTGCTACTTTGAAGATGCTGGCGCCTTCACTGGTGAAACTTCTCCAAAAGTATTGGCTGAAATGGGAGTTAACTATGTGGTTATTGGTCACTCAGAGCGCCGTGATTACTTCCATGAAACGGATGAAGATATCAACAAGAAAGCACACGCTATCTTCCGTAATGGTTTGACACCAATCATCTGTTGTGGTGAGTCACTTGAAACTTACGAAGCTGGTAAAGCAGTTGAATTCGTAGGTGCTCAAGTTTCTGCAGCCTTGAAAGACTTGACTGCTGAGCAGGTAGCATCACTTGTGATTGCTTATGAGCCAATCTGGGCAATCGGTACTGGTAAATCAGCTACTAAAGATGATGCACAAAACATGTGTAAAGCTGTTCGTGACGTTGTTGCTGCTGACTTTGGTCAAGAAGTGGCAGACAAGGTTCGTGTTCAATATGGTGGTTCTGTAAACCCATCAAACGTTGCTGAATACATGGCTTGTCCAGACGTTGACGGTGCCCTTGTTGGTGGTGCTTCACTTGAAGCTGAAAGCTTCTTGGCATTATTAAATTTTTAATAAAATAAAAAATAGGATTTCCTACGACGTGATGGTGGGAAATCCTATTTTTATTATTTGGGTGTAATGTTGAATTTTCTTCGTAGAGAATTTGCCTTCGTCCCAAGAATATCATCAAGAATCTGTGATCTTAGAGTTAGGTAGCCGTAAGTAAGAACACCAATACCAGATAAGAGCACTAGTTTAATCAACATGGTTAGTTTTCCAGTACCGATTAGGAATAAATCCAGACCAATTCTCCCAAGGAAGACAAGTGTTCCCATTAGGATTGTGGCAAATAGAACTTGGATAAGGTGTTTTATGAGTAGGCTTTGATCAAGTCCCACCAACTGGTGGATACGGTGATACATAAGAATGATGGCGGTTAAGGTAGCCAAACTAGTTGCTGCAAGTGGACCATTTGAATGAAATAGGTAGATGAATGGAATCTGTAAAATAAGTTTTACGATGAAACCAATAAGGAAGTAACTAATCGCTCGTTTGCCTTCGAAAAATGCTATTAGAGTTGGTGATAAAAGTCCATACACGGATAAGAATAATGTCTGAATTAGTGCATGGTTGAATAATTGCAGGGCGATCGATTCCGGTTGGGAATAGAAAATAGTATACAGTTCATTTGAAAGGAGCAGGGCACCAGTAAGAGCTGGGATGATGAATAGATTCATCAATTTTATATTGTGTTGCAATAAACTAGCAGAAGCTTCGTGATCTTTTTTCAAGAAATTAGCTGTTAAAAGTGGGATGCTAATACCACCTATTGAATTGACAATTGAAATTAAAATCATGACAATTTTATTGGGATTGGCCGACATATATGAGTAGAGAACCATTAACCGTTTGACATCAAAGTTTGTTACGGATTCCATCACTCGTATATAGGTCATTTGATCAATCAACTGGTAGGCTTGGATAGCAGATCCGATAATGATAAATGGAATAGCTTCTTTAAAGGTTTCAATTACTAAGGATGTAACATCAATTTCCAATGTGGACGATTTTGGTTTTTTTAGAAGGTGAAAAAGTCCTTCTTTTTTTAGGAAATAAAGCAATACGATAACACTGGCGACCATACCAATAAATGCTGCCAATGTTGATTGCATAACTGCAACTTTATAGTCTCCATTGCCCACCTGCATAATCATATATGTGGTCAGTAACATCCAGATGACGCGAATAATTTGTTCCCAAATTTGACTAAGTGCATTTGGTTTCAAATTGGCATAGCCCTGAAATATCCCACGAATCGTTGACATTGCTGGGAATACAAGGACTGAAAGGCATAGACTATGGAGAATTGGAACTAAATCGTGCCCGAGTCCCATACCTTCAGATAATAGTGGAGAAGTGAAGTACATCAAGGTGGAAAAGAAGAGGCCAGAGACAACCATTAGTTTCAAAAAGCCATTTATCAATGCTGCAATTGTTTCGGTTTGATTCTGTACGCTGTAGCGTGCAATTTGTTTAGAAAGGGCGACATTGATACCAGATGTTGAAAAAAGTAGGATGGTTGCATAAATATTATAACCCATAGAAAAGAGGGCATTGGCTTCATTTGCAAATTGGCCCATCCAATAATACCATGGAATAATATAAAGTGCTCCGAGTAATCTGCTAATGAAATCACTGATTGTGGACCAAAAAGTTCCACGAAGCATTTGATCTTTTTGTGTAAGTTGTTTTTGTGTTTGTGACATGTGTTTTCTCAAAATTTCTACTAGGGGTTACAAGCGTCGCAATAGTTTTTTGATCAATCGATAGAATTGATACTTATAGGGTCTAGGCAAGTAAGTAAAAACACCAGGTGTTCTCATGATATAGCCATTAAAATTCTGTTTAAAACGTAGGACGCCGTCTTTACCGTCAAACTGACCGCTAAAACAAAGAAAATTATACGTTTGGCAACCGCGTTTTATGGCTTCCAACATGACGAATTCTTGTAAAAGGGAAGGTGCAGGAAAATGACAAAATTCAGGAGAGGATCCGCTATGTAAATAGTAGGCTTCCTTGTCGAGATAAGCGAAAAGTCCTACTGCTAGTGGGGTCACTCCATTTCCATGTTTCTCAATAATACGATTGACCTCTTCAATAGTTTCTTTGATTTTACGAAGTTGCTCGTTAAGATTAGCTAGTTTACTTTTTTGTTTTTTTACGTTTGGGGTAGCACCAAAATCAGATATGATTTGGTTTTGGTGCTGTTCATAGTCTGCTTTTTCGTTTAATAATATGTTGAGGTATTCTTGAAAATCGATTGAGGCGCTTAGGAATGAGGCATCTTCTCCGAAGGCATCAAAAATACAGTGGTAATACTCTAGATCCTTGTCTAAAAAGCCGTTTCGTTCGGCTGTTTCATTAGTGATCGCTTTAAAAAGTTCTAACCGTTCTTTTGGCAATTTTTCAATCTGAATTCCCATCCCTCTAGCTTTTTTTACTAGCTGTTGACCGTTTTTGTTAAAGGAAGGCAGCAGGGTTTTAGAATCAAGTTGAGAAAGGTCCTTAAGGTAGTACCAATCGCCACTATCAAATCCTCTCTGCAAACCCGAGTGTGTGTAACCAATGCTAGTCAGTTGTTCGATGAAGAGATCATTTGGTTCAGAAGTTGGTGTACCTTGACTGTCAAAGTATTGATATGGGATATAGGGTTTGACAACCAATTCAATCACATTGTTTGTTTTTGCAAAATCCTGGAGTTGTTTAAAAAAATCGTGCAAGTAGGCGCTGTCGGTTACAATGGGACCATTGTGTAGCTCCATTCGATAGCCACCTGCAATTGGCTGACTGTACACAATCGCAGAAATCTGTATCTCCTTTTCGACTACGTAGGCAAGAATTTGTACCCTATATCCCCTTTTCCGTAAATGAGTCGCCATTTGGGGTGATTGTTCGTAAAATTGACGATTCGCTTTTTTGATATGTTCCTGGAACAATTCGTCAGTTATTAGCTCTAAAGACATAGGAGTCCTCCTAGATTTATCAATATCGACCTAAAACTTTCTTGACAACTTGAATGAGACTGTGCTTAAGTGGATTTGGATAGTACATGAATACTCCGGGTGTACGTTTAATATAGCCGTTAAAATTCTGCTTAAATCGTAGCACACCATCGCTTCCATCAAACTGTCCACTTATCCCTAAGAAGTTATAGGACTGGCATCCGCGCTTGATAGCTTCAAGCATTACATGTTCTTGAAGTATTGCTGGCGCATAGAATTTATTAAATTCAGGATAGGAACCACTATTGAGATAGTAGGCTTCCTTTTTTAGGTAGACAAAAAGGCTTGCACAAAGTGAAACATCTTGTTGCCCATATTTTTCTATCATGTTTCGTGCTTCTTCTTTACGGATTTCAAATGTTTCATACTGACTCTTGAGTTCGCGTAATTGATTTTGCTTTTTTTCTGAAGTTGGATTTTGGAGCAGGTCAGCTTGGAGTTGATCGATCTTGCCTGATAGCCCCCCTTGTTCTCGAGCCAAATTGTCTAAATAGTTCTTGAAATTCAAGCTAGCGACAAGAAACTCTGCCTTATCACCGAAACTATCATATAGGTACTCATAATATTCTAACGGTTTGTCATTAAAATCTCGTCTATCGGAAGTTGCAACCGTTATTTTTTGGAAAAGTGCCAATTGATCCCGCTCTAACTTACGAATGGAGATGCCAAATGTTTTAGCTTTCTTTATGAGTGGCTTCCCTTTCTTACTAAAAGATTGAAATAGATTTTCTTGAGTTAGACCGGTCAAATCTTTGATGTAGTACCAATCCCCTGTAGAATAGCCGACATGTAATCCTTGATGATGGTAACCAATAGAGGTTAATTGGTCAATGATGGTATGATTGATGTCCGTAGTTGGATTGCCATTGGTATCAAATTCCTGGAGGGACTGGTAGGGTTTTACCTTGAGTTCAATTGCCTGCATTTTTTTTGCGAAGTGTTGTAACCCCTTATAAAAATCCTGAAGATAGGTTTCATCAGTACAAATAGGTCCATTGTGAAGTTCCATATGGAGTCCACCAGCAATTGGAGTGCTAAATAAGATAGCGGATACTTTCAAATCTCCTTCTACTTCATAACCTAGGATGGTCACTTCATAGCCCCGCTTTTTTAACAGACTGGCCATTTCTGGAGATTGCTCAAAAAGTTGGGATTTTGCTTGATCAATGTGGGCTTGAAATTCTTGTTCAGTGATTACTCTTAATGTCATAGTTTTCCTTTATTTTCTGCCTAAAATAGTTTTTAAGGAGCGAATGAGTTTATATTTTATAGGATGTGGGTAGTAACGAAAGGTTCCCATTTTTCGTACGATTGTCCCATTAAAGTTTTGTTTGAAACGGAGAACGCCATCGGAGCCATCAAATTCTCCACGAATGCCTAAAAGGTTGTAGAAAGGGATATTTTTATCTAGGGCTTTTCGCATAGCGAATTCTTGAAGGGCAACAGGGGCATAAAAAGCATTGAATTCTGTCAGTGAACCGCTGAAGAGATAGACAAGTTCATGGTCGGTATAGACGAAAAGGCTGGCTGCTAGATCGATATCAGCTTCGCCATACTGGTCAATCCATTTCAAGGCTTCTTCTTTGCGGGTTTCAAAGCTCATTACCTGGCTGGTCAACTCGCGGTGCTCGTTTTGTTTTTTTCTAGAATTTGAATTCTTATCTAGTTCTTCTTGGACAGCATCCAATTTTTGTTGGACCTGCTTTTGGCTATCTTCCAAGTGTTGGAGATAGACGCGGAAGTTAATGCTAGCCATAGTGAAGGCAGCCTTTTCGCCAAAGGCATCGAAAAAGTCTTGGTAATAGTCTAGAGATTTATCTGGATATTCTCTTCTTTCTGAGGTGGCGGAAGTGATGGCTTTGAATCGTTCCAGTTGGTCTTTGTCCAACTCACGGATCGTTAGTCCAAAACTATTGGTTTTCTTGACGAGTGTTTTTCCTTTCTTACTAAAGGACGCAAACAAGCTATCTTGAGTCAAGGTTGACAGGTCTTTTACATAGTGCCAGTCTGGTTCTCCTCCTGGATAACCTGTCAAAAGTCCGTCGTGTAAGAATCCGTTGTCGGTCAAGTCTTTGATACGATCTGGCTGTTCAGGCCCAGTAGCCTTTCCGTCGCTGTCAAAGGTTTGGTAGCTGTCATAGGGTTTGACTAAGACTTGCAAGGCACCGCGTTCTTTGGCATAGGTTTTGAGCAAGCGGTAGAAGTGGTGCAAGTATGCCGGGTCTTGGCAAACAGGTCCAGAATTAATTTCCAGATGGAGGCCACCGGTCATCGGAATTGCATAGATAATAGCAGATACAAGAGTTTGCCCTTTGTCAGTCAGGCCGATATAGCGAACATCCATGCCACGTCTTCTTAGGAGTTCAGCCATCTCCTCCGTTTGCATGAATGAACGCTGTGAAACTTGATTGGCATGTTTCTGATAATCTACTAAATTCAGTTCAATTAGCTGCATTAGTGTCGGTTCCTTAATTGTTTTCGGATTGTATAGACGGTGGTTGTTAATTTGTAGAGGAAGCGATTTACTGGGACGGTAAATTCCCCAAGATACTCTTCAATGAGAGGGTTGAATTTTGATTTAAAACTAAAGAGCCCACCATCTAGTTGGTTTTCAATCCCTCCCATATTTTGCCATGAGGCACCGCGATTAAACGCCTGTCTTGCTGTTTCATACCAAGTCAGAATGGCAGGTTGGTAACGGCGGTATTCTTCATCCATTCCAGCATAGAGATTGTCAGAAGTTGGGCCAAAATCAACTGAAAGTGTTGCAGCAAGAGAGGCAAGGTGATGCCCCTCAGCTAATTTCTTTTCCAGGAAAGCCAGTTCTTCTAATGTTTTTTCTGTATCTTCACTATTTTGGGATCGCTTACCTGGCTTAGTCTTTTCTGTAAATTTAAGAGCTTCCTGTGTCAATTTCTCTTTTTGAGCAAGGAGTGTGCTATAACGTTTATCTAAATCCAACTGCGTAATGGTTATAAAGGAATGTTCTGGATAGGTTGTCAGTATTTTTTCATAATAGGCTTTATCTCTCAAAGAGATTGATTTGCGTTTCTCAGTTTTTTTCATGAGTGCAGCAAATTCATCTAGCCATTCGACGCCCCCAACTTGAACTACAAGTCCTTTATTCAAGGATGTGCGAATGGTTTGGCGTGTGCTTTTCGACAGAGTTTCGTCGGAAAAGTAGTCCCTGTGGATATTAGCTTGAAAACGGGGTTGGATACTTTGTGCCATATCCTGAGTCCGTCCTGTCCATTCAGCACCTGCCTTGTGGAGAATGGCTAGTTGTGCAAGGGTTGTAGGGTTTTCTTCAACTTCATGTCCAATTTTGTACTGTTTGAGTAGGAGGGCTGGGTCAAATTTAATGAAGAGGGCTCGCTTGATTTTGCCGAATTTTTTTAGAGAAGCAAGGACAAATTGAACCAAGTCTTGGTTTGAGTAGTCCATAATCGGACCACGTGGAATATAGAGCATGCTAAAGCCAGCAGGTAAGGGGCGGATTAGGACAGAAGCAACGGCCACTAAACTGTCATCTTGGTAGAATCCCAAGCGCTCATTGCCCCAATTGTCTTTAATCTTAGCCCAAGAACTACTTTGAAATAGGTTAGTTTGATCACTTTTTTTTACAAAATCGTCATGCTCTTGAGCTGAGATTCCTGGTTTATATGTGTAATTCATTAGTTTAGTACCCACTTTCTAATAGCATGTGCCACACCGCTATCATCATTTGATTTGGTAATGTACTTGGCGATTTTTTTCAATTCGGAGTTGCCATTTTCCATGACAACAGGACTGCCAACCACCTCTAGCATAGAACGGTCGTTTTCCTGGTCGCCGATGGCCATGGTCTGATCCATAGTCAGGCCTAATTTAGCAGCCAGCTGAATAATGGCCTGGCCCTTATTGACTGTCTTAGGTGTGATTTCTAAGTAAAATGGGGCTGATTTTGCGACATTGTACTTATCTGTCAGGTTGCTAGGTAGTTGTGGAATAGCAGCATCTAGTACTTCAGCCTCATCGACCATCATGCATTTGATGATTTCCTTGCCCACCATTTCCTCTGAGGTTCTATAAAAGACCGGCGAGCTCACCAACATGGCCTCATAGACAGTGTACTTGCCGATATTGCGGTTAGCAGTGTACATGCCTTCCTTGGTGCTGGCATGCATAGGCAAGTTGAGCTTGCGGGCAGCCAGTTCAATATCCAAATAATCATCGTATGAAAGCGTGTCTTTGACAATATCCTCGCCGGTAGCTGCATCCTGGACTAAGCCACCGTTGAAGGTGATTACGTAATCACCAGCCTCTGTCAGGTTGAGCTGGTCTAGGATTGCACGGACACCAGAAATAGGTCGTCCTGTGGCGATAACAATTTTGACACCTGCTTTTTTAGCATCCTGAATAGCCTGGAAGACCTCAGGTGTGATTTCGTGTTGGCTGTTTAGGAGGGTGCCGTCGATGTCGATAGCAACTAGTTTAATGGTCATGTTGGTCTCCAATTACAAATTGATCATTGTGAACATGGCTGATAAATGCCGCTGTTTGTTGGGAGAAAATCCCAGACTCATCCAGCATTTCCTTGGGGAAATAGAAACGGCTGTCTCCATGAATGGTTCCAGATAGGGCAGCGACGATAGGAGATAGGGCAGATAGTTCTACCAAAATCTCATCCTTGCGGTGGATTTCAATCTGGGTCCGTTTTTTCTCGGCATTGGGCCTGTAGATATCGTAAGGCAGGTCAAAATTATGGTGGATAGCTGTATAGTATTCGGGGTCAAAGCCTACATCGGCCACCAGGCTGCGAAGAGAGTCTAATTGAGCCTCTTGCTCGGTCTTAAAGGTAATGGACTTGAAGACCTTACGATTGATATAGCGCTGGGCCAGGTCCGACAAAATGCGGTCTGGTCCGTCAACCCAAGACTGGAAGTAGGTATTCATAACCCCGTCGTCCAAGGACAAGTAGTCTGCTAGGGTAATGCGATGTTCGAAAAATGGCAGCAGTCGTGGAGAGGTTCTGGCAAAGAAATCCTGCTCGCTAGTATAGAGCAATTTAGCACGGTTGAGCAGGTTTTGCAGCAGGACCTCCATAGAGCGACTGGCTGGGTGGAAGTAGACCTGCATATACATCTGGTAACGGCTGAGGACATAGTCTTCCACCGCATGCATCCCCGACTCCTTAAAGGCAATGCCATTTTCAGTCGGACGAATAACTCGGAGAATGCGGGTCAAATCGAATTCCCCATAGTTGGTTCCTGTGAAGTAGGAATCCCGCAGGAGGTAGTCCATTCTGTCCACATCAATCTGGCTGGAAATCAGCTGGACCACCTGTTTATTGGGATAGGTATGGTTGATAACGCTGGCTACTTTATCTGGAAAATCAGGGGATACCTGCCTCAGAATGCTGTTTATTTCTGTTTCTGGACTGCTAATGATGGAGCAGGTCATTTCCTCATGGTCGGTATCAAAGAGGCGCTCAAAAGTGTGGGAATAAGCCCCGTGGCCCACATCATGCAAGAGAGCAGCCACCATGGTCAGGAGAGAATCAGACGGGTCCCAGAGTTCGGCATACTTGTCTTCAAATTTTTGGGTAATCCGTCTGGCAATTTCGTAGGCACCGAGACAGTGGGAAAAACGGCTGTGCTCACCACCATGGAAGGTATAGGAAGTGGTTCCCAATTGCTTGATGCGGCGCAGTCGTTGAAATTCCTTGCTGTTAATTAGTTTGTAGATAAGTTCATGGTCCACATGGACGTAGTTATGAACCGGATCACGAAAAACTTTTTCAATCATAACCTTCATTATAGCAAAAAAATAGATTTTTTTCTTCAATTTGAGGCACTACAAGGATATTGAGATGTACCCCGGTGCAGTTTTTGAGTATAATGGAGGAATGACAGATCAACTTATTTTGCGTGCCATTCAGTTCTTGCTGATGGGCTTGATTATTTACATACTTTATTTGATTTTTTCCCATATCTGCAAGCATAAAATATCCATAACAGACCGCTTTTGGACAGGGTTTGGTATTGGCTTTGTGACGGACTTGTTGGATACCTTGGGTATTGGAACCTTTGCGACGACCACCAGTCTCCTCAAGGCGACCAAAATCATCCAGGACGACCGGAAAATTCCAGCAACTATGACTACGGCCCACATTATTCCAATTTTGATAGAGGCCTTAATTTTCATCACTATTGTTGAGGTGGAAATGACCACCCTAGTACCTCTCGCGATAGCAGCCTTTGCAGGAGCCTCGGTTGGTGCACGGGTGAGTCAAGATTGGGATACCCGCAAGGTTCAGCGTGTCTTGGGGATTTTGTTGCTAGTGGCGGCGGGCATCATGGTCTATCGTATGATAACTAATCCTGGTGCTGACCTAGATAACGCCGTTCGTGGTTTGACGGGCTGGAAATTGTTGGTCGGCATCATCTTTGACTTTTTCATTGGCATGTTGCTTAGCATGGGCCTTGGAAATTATGCACCGGAATTGATTTTCTTTTCCCTGATGGGTATCAGTCCAGCAGTAGCTCTGCCTGTTATGATGCTCAATGCGGCAGTCATGTTATCAGCAGGTGCACGACAATTTATTCAGTCTGGTCGTGTCAATTGGCCAGGCGTTCCAGGAATTATCCTGGGAGGAGTGCTTGGCGTTCTGACAGCGGCCTTCTTCCTGTCCAATCTCGATATAAATAAGCTGAAAGTGCTGGTTGTTTTCATCGCAGCCTATACAGGCCTCATGTTGCTCCGCTCATCCTTTATCAAAAATGCCAAACAGGAGAAAGTATATGCAGATTCGCTTGAGAAATGAAATTGACCTGGACGGTCAGCTAGAAGTGGTAGATCAGGTCTTTCCGGTAGATGTCAAGGAAAAAGACGGTTCCCTCTATCTGCTCTATACCAATGACGAGAAGGAAAAAGTAGCGATTAAATGTGGTGAGGCCGAGCTAACCATGACGCGCTTTTCCAATCCCAAGTCCATTATGCGCTTTCTGGCGGATGGTGAGGCTATCGTGACCATTCCCACGCCCATGGGTATCCAGCATTTTGTGACCCATACCAAAGGATACCAGCTGGATAGGGAAAATCAATCGGTTTTACTGGCTTACGATTTGAAGGGACTAGAGAACCAACAACTCTTTGCTTCCTATCAAATGGAAATTTCTTGGAAATAAAACGTTTTCAAGTGTAAATCTATTTGACCTGTCAAAAAAATTTGGTATAATAGAGGACAAATCGAGGGAGTAGCTAACGGACTTGTCCGTGATAGTGTCGTCAATCCGAAAATCGTTTCCGGCACTATCTTAAATAGCGAGACTTGTTTTAATAAAACAGGTCTCTTTTTTATTTCTTTAAGTAAAAAGGGGATCGAAAAGGAGAAAAACAGTGTCAAAAGAACAAAAACGTGATTTGTTTTACACACAAAACGATGAACAAGTATTGTCTAGTCTCGAATCTTCAGCAGAAGGTTTGACAAGCCAGGAAGCCAGCAAACGGTTGGCTGAGTATGGTCGTAATGAATTGGATGAGGGTGAAAAACGTACCCTTCTGGCTAAATTCCTAGACCAGTTCAAGGACTTGATGATTATCATCTTGATCGGTGCAGCCATTCTTACAGTTATCACTGAAGGTTCGCACGGTTTGACAGATGCCATTATCATCTTGGCCGTAGTTATCCTCAACGCAGCCTTCGGTGTTTACCAAGAAGGTCAAGCTGAGGCAGCCATCGAAGCTCTTAAAAACATGTCTAGCCCAGTGGCGCGTGTCCTTCGCGACAACCATGTCACTGAGGTGGATTCAAAAGAATTGGTTCCAGGTGATATCGTCTTGCTCGAAGCAGGTGATGTCGTTCCAGCCGATATGCGTCTCTTGGAGGCTAACTCCCTCAAAATCGAAGAAGCCGCTCTTACTGGTGAATCTGTTCCTGTTGATAAGGACTTGAGTGCTGAATTGGCAGAAGATGCGCCAATCGGTGACCGTGTCAATATGGCCTACCAAAACTCAAACGTGACCTACGGTCGCGGTCTTGGTGTGGTAACCAATACAGGTATGTTTACTGAGGTTGGTCACATTGCGGGCATGTTGGCAAATGCTGATGAGACAGACACACCACTCAAGCAAAACCTGCACCAATTGTCTAAGGTCTTGACCTACGCCGTTTTGATTATTGCAGTTATCACCATGTTGGTATCTGTATTTGTCCGTGGTGAAGGTATCTTGCCAGCCCTTATGACATCCGTTGCCCTTGCGGTTGCGGCGATTCCAGAAGGTTTGCCAGCTATTGTTACTGTTGTCCTCTCGCTTGGCACCCAAGTATTGGCTAAACGGAATTCTATTATCCGTAAGTTGCCAGCGGTTGAAACACTTGGTTCAACTGAAATTATCGCATCAGATAAGACTGGTACCTTGACCATGAACCAAATGACCGTAGAAAAAGTCTATACAAACGGTCAATTGGTGGATGCTAAAGAAGCTTTGGATGCTAGCAATACAACGCTTCGTGTTATGAACTTTGCCAACGATACAAAAGTTGACCCAACTGGTAAATTGATTGGTGACCCAACTGAAACAGCTCTTGTTCAATTTGGTTTGGACAAATCCTTCGATGTTCGTGAAGTTTTGGCTAGCGAGCCACGTGTGGCTGAATTACCATTTGACTCAACACGTAAATTGATGTCTACCATTCACCAACAAGCTGCAGGCAATTTCTTTGTAGCGGTAAAAGGTGCACCAGATCAGTTGCTCAAACGTGTGACTCAGATCGAAGAAAACGGCACTATCCGTCCGATTACAGATGCGGACAAGGATGCTATTCTTGCAACCAACAAATCACTTGCTAAGCAAGCTCTTCGTGTCCTCATGATGGCTTACAAGTATGTGGATGCTATCCCAGAATTGGAATCTGAAATTGTGGAAAATGACCTTGTCTTCTCAGGTTTGGTGGGTATGATTGACCCTGAGCGTCCAGAAGCAGCTGAAGCTGTTCGTGTCGCTAAGGAAGCGGGTATCCGTCCAATCATGATTACAGGTGACCACCAAGATACAGCTGAGGCTATTGCCAAGCGTCTTGGTATCATTGATGAAAACGATACAGAGGACCACGTATTTACAGGTGCTGAGCTCAACGAATTGACAGACGAAGAGTTCCAAAAAGTCTTCAAGCAATATTCAGTTTATGCGCGTGTGTCTCCAGAGCACAAGGTTCGTATCGTTAAGGCTTGGCAGAATGACGGTAAGGTTGTTGCCATGACTGGTGACGGTGTAAACGATGCACCATCGCTTAAGACAGCCGACATCGGTATCGGTATGGGTATCACAGGTACGGAAGTTTCAAAAGGTGCCTCTGATATGGTCCTTGCAGATGATAACTTTGCAACTATCATTGTAGCGGTTGAAGAAGGGCGTAAAGTCTTCTCAAACATCCAAAAAACGATTCAGTATCTTTTGTCAGCTAACACTGCTGAGGTATTGTGTATCTTCCTTGCAACCCTCTTTGGTTGGGATGTATTAGAGCCAGTTCATCTCCTTTGGATTAACTTGGTAACCGATACCCTTCCAGCTATCGCTCTTGGTGTCGAGCCTGCTGAGCCAGGTGTTATGCAGCACAAACCTCGTGGACGTAACTCAAGCTTTTTCTCAGGTGGTGTCTTGAGTTCTATCGTCTACCAGGGTATTCTTCAAACAGTACTTGTCTTGGGAGTTTACGGTTATGCTCTTCTCTACCCAGAGCACAGCACCTACGCTGAAATCCACGCAGATGCTCTTACTATGTCTTACTTGACGCTTGGTTTGATCCAGTTGGTACATGCCTTCAACGTTAAGTCTGTTTACCAATCTATCTTTACCGTTGGTCCATTTAAGAACAAACTCTTTAACTGGTCTATCGTAGCTGCCTTCTTGCTCTTGATGGCAACTTTGGTAATTCCAGGATTCAATACCTTCTTCAAGGTTTCAATCTTGACACCAACTCAATGGTTGGTAGCAATTATTGGTTCAGGTCTCATGGTTGTTGTTGTTGAAATTGTCAAATTTGTTCAACGCAAGATGGGCTTGGATGAAAAAGCTATCTGATTTGAATAGAATGAGCTAACTCAGGAAACTGGGTTAGTTTTTTTGTTGAAGTTGGCATAAGGGAGTGGTAAACTAGAGGAAAGGAGTTTTTATGAATTACCCACAAACCTATGTTTTGAACAACAGCTCGTCTTTCCCTAGTGAAAAATTGCCCCTCTTGCAGCAGGAACTGGCTGGTCTTGACGATTCAGCTCTCAATGCTTTGATGATGGTACCCTTGAAGAATCCTCTGGTGGCTCTCTTGTTGGCTATTTTCTTTGGTGAATTGGGAGTGGACCGTTTTTATGTTGGAAATAAGGAATTAGGATTTCTCAAGCTGGCTGCCATGGGCATTACCTTTGTCCTTATGTTTGTCTTGATTGGTTTTCTACTTTTGCCTTTGATTTACCTCTGGAAACTAATCGACTGCTTTTTGATTATGAAGGCTTGTAAGGAGGCCAATTACCAGCGTCTGATGAAACAGATTTATGAATTTAAGGCCTTTCAAGAAGGGCATCATATTTAGCGAAACTCGGTCTGACCGGGTTTTCTTTCTTTACAGGTGTGGAAAGTTTGAGCTGATTTTGTCACAGAAGTGTCATTTTTGAACCTTCTATTTGTGGTATAATGATAGAGCTTGTGTTCACAGATGGACACTTTTATATAAGTTAACGGTGAGCTCGGGTTTGATATGTAGCTTGAAGGGAGGAGTCATGGTGACAAGAAAGATAGCACGAATTTCTTTTATTATCTATCTACTGGCGCTGATTTGGATCATCGTTTTTAAGATGGATTTGTCCATTTTGTACGGTCGCTATGGCTATGCCAGTCTCAATCTCATTCCTTTTGCTGGGACGGCTGTTTATAATGGTGTTCTGGATTATCCAGAAATCATTTTTAATATTGCCAGCTTTATTCCCTTTGGGTTCTACATGGAAATAATCTTTCGGAAGGCCGAGTGGGAGCGAAATTTAGCTGTCATTCTGCTGGCCAGTCTGGGCTTTGAAGTGGTGCAATACCTGCTCCTGTTGGGGGTGGCAGACATCACGGACCTGCTGGCAAATGGTCTGGGCGGAGCCATTGGGATTAACCTCATGTACCAGGCGACGGCTGTTTGGCGGGAAAAGGCCTACTGGAGAATGACTATTTTTGCTGGCCTGGCTACAATTTTCTTCATTCTTTTAACTTATTTTTATATCTACTAGCTTGAAAAACATATACTAAATTTGTTACAATAGACATAATGACAATCAAAGAAGAAATTATCAAATTGTCCCAAGAAATTGGCATTTCTAAAATTGGCTTCACCACAGCGGATGATTTTGATTATTTGGAAAAATCCCTGAGGGCTGGAGTCGAAGAGGGGCGAACAACAGGTTTTGAGCATAAGAATATTGAGGAACGGATTCGGCCAAGATTAAGTTTAGAATCCGCCAAGACCATTATCTCAATTGCTGTAGCCTATCCACGTCACTTGCCGGTCAAGCCGGTCAAAACCCAGTACAAGCGCGGTAAGATTACGCCCAATTCTTGGGGCTTGGATTATCATTATATTCTCCAAGATAAGTTGGAGCGCTTGGCTCGTGGCATCGAACAACTGACCGAGGGCTTGGAATACAAGGCCATGGTAGATACGGGCGCCCTCGTTGATACGGCTGTAGCCAGACGGGCAGGTATTGGCTTTATCGGCAAAAATGGCTTGGTCATCTCCAAGGAATTTGGTTCCTATATGTTTCTTGGGGAATTAGTGACCAATCTAGACATTGAACCCGACCAGCCAGTTGATTATGACTGTGGTGATTGCAACCGCTGCGTTGAGGTCTGTCCGACCTCCTGCCTGATTGGAGATTCGACCATGGATGCGCGACGATGTCTGTCCTTTCAAACTCAGGACAAGGGCATGATGGACTTGGAATTTCGCAAGAAAATCAAGACCGTTATCTACGGTTGCGATATTTGCCAGATTTGTTGTCCTTACAACAAGGGAATTTCCAGTCCCCCTGTAGTAGAAGTGGATCCCGATTTGGCTGAGCCGGAGTTAATTCCCTTTCTGGACTTGTCCAATGGGCAATTCAAGGAAAAATTTGGCATGATTGCAGGCTCTTGGCGGGGGAAAAATATTCTCCAGCGCAATGCTATTATTGCACTGGCCAATGCCAATGACCGCTCTGCCATTCCCAAACTGATTGAAATCATTGATAAGAAGCAAAATCCGATCCACATGGCGACAGCGATTTGGGCTCTGAGCCAGCTGGTTAAGCAACCCAATCAGGAGCTGGTAGACTTTATCGCAAGTCTGACTTCTGATCATGAGGATGTGCGTGCGGAGCAGGCTGCTTTCTTAGAACTGGTGAAATCTAGGCAACTATGATATAATGAAAAGATAAAATTTTGAACGAGGTACTTATGGATACAGCAGAAATTCGCCAAAAGCTGGAAGAGCTTGGTAACAAATTAACATCATTTAGGGGGTCTCTTTGACTTAGAAGGTCTGGAAGAGGAGATTGCCATTCTTGAGAATAAGATGACGGAGCCAGATTTTTGGAATGATAATTTGGCGGCTCAGAAAACTTCTCAAGAATTAAACGAACTGAAAAATACCTATGGAAATTTCCATCAGATGATTGACCTCTACGACGAGGCTGAAATTCTCTTGGATTTCCTAGCGGAGGATGAGTCGGTTCGTGAAGAATTGGTTGAAAAATTGGCAGAGCTGGACAAACTCATGACCAGCTACGAGATGACCTTGCTCCTGTCAGAGCCCTATGACCACAACAATGCCATCTTGGAAATCCATCCGGGCTCTGGTGGAACAGAAGCACAGGATTGGGGTGAGATGCTCTTGCGCATGTATCAGCGTTATGGAAATGCCAAAGGTTTTACAGTCGAAACGCTGGATTATCAAGCGGGTGACGAGGCTGGTATCAAGTCTGTGACGCTTAGTTTCACAGGACCAAATGCCTACGGGTTGCTTAAGTCAGAAATGGGTGTCCACCGTTTGGTGCGGATCTCTCCCTTTGACTCAGCCAAGCGTCGCCATACCTCCTTCACGTCTGTCGAAGTCATGCCTGAGTTGGACGATACTATTGAAATTGAAATCCGTGATGATGAAGTCAAGATGGATACCTTCCGTTCGGGTGGTGCCGGTGGTCAGAATGTCAACAAGGTGTCGACCGGTGTGCGTTTGACCCACATTCCGACAGGAATTGTGACCCAATCAACCGTGGATCGTACCCAGTATGGCAACCGTGACCGGGCTATGAAACTCCTGCAGGCTAAATTGTATCAATTGGAGCAGGAGAAGAAGGCGGCAGAAGTCGATTCGCTCAAGGGTGACAAGAAAGAAATCACTTGGGGAAGCCAAATTCGTTCTTACGTCTTTACGCCTTATACTATGGTCAAAGACCATCGGACGGGATTTGAAGTGGCTCAAGTCGATAAGGTCATGGATGGAGACATTGAAGGTTTCATCGATGCCTATCTCAAATGGCGGATTAGCTAAGAATACAGAAAGGACTGTCACAGACAGGAAATTCTATGGGAATTTTTAAAAAGAAAAATAGAAGAAATGCGAGTGGTCGCTATCTAGACTCAGATCAGCCGGCCGCTCCAAGACGTATTATTGAAATGAAGGACGTTACCAAGAAATATAGTAACGGAACGACTGCTCTTCGCGGAGTGTCCATCAATGTCGATGCGGGCGAGTTTGCCTACATCGTTGGACCATCAGGAGCAGGGAAGTCTACCTTCATCAAACTCCTCTACCGTGAAGAAAAATTGGATAAAGGTAGCTTGACGGTTGGGAATTTCAACCTTGCTAAGATCAAGAAAAAGGATGTTCCCCTCCTCCGCCGTAGTGTGGGAGTTGTCTTCCAGGACTACAAGCTCTTGCCTAAGAAAACGGTCTATGAGAATATCGCCTATGCCATGGAAGTTATCGGTGAAAAACCGCGTAACATCAAAAAACGTGTCATGGAAGTTTTGGACCTGGTGGGACTTAAGCACAAGATCCGTACTTTCCCGAATGAGCTTTCAGGTGGTGAGCAGCAGCGGATTGCCATTGCGCGTGCCATTGTCAACAATCCCAAAGTCTTGATTGCGGATGAGCCGACAGGTAACTTGGACCCGGAAAATTCATGGGAAATCATGAGCTTGCTGGAGCGCATCAATCTGCAGGGGACAACAGTTCTCATGGCTACCCACAACAGCCAGATTGTAAACACTCTCCGTCATCGCGTTATTGCGATTGAGGATGGCCGAGTGGTTCGTGACGAAGCGGAAGGAGACTACGGATACGATGATTAGACGATTTTTTAGACATCTATGGGAGTCGCTCAAGAGTCTCAAACGAAATGGTTGGATGACGGTTGCGGCGATTTCTTCTGTGGCCATTACCCTGACCTTGGTGGGAATCTTTGCTTCTGTGATTATCAATACCGCTAAGTTGGCTTCGGATTTGGAAAACAATGTCCGCATCAATGTATTCTTGCGGGCCAATTCGACAGACCAGGCTGAAACCATTGTAGATGACGAAGGTAAGACAGTTGCCAATCCTAACTTCAAGGCTGTTTACAATAAAATCACAGCCCTGCCAAACGTTGAGACGGTGACTTATTCTAGCAAGGATGAGCAGTTGCAGAAGTTGACAGCGACCTTGGGTGATACCTGGAATCTCTTCCAGGGGGATGCCAATCCGCTCTATGATGCCTATATCATTGATACGACTGAGCCACAATATGTCAAGTCTGTGGCGGCTGAAATTGCCAAAATTGACGGTGTGACAGAGGTTCGAGATGGAGAGGTTGAGACGGAGCGTATCTTTAAGTTGGCTGGGATGGTTCGGACCTGGGGTCTGGCTGCAGCAGCCTTGCTTCTCTTTACAGCAATTTTCTTGATTTCCAATACCATTCGGATTACCATCATTTCCCGCAGTCGTGAAATTCAGATTATGCGACTGGTTGGAGCGAAAAATTCCTACATCCGTGGTCCTTTCCTCTGGGAGGGAGCTTGGGTAGGTTTGCTGGGAGCGGCTCTTCCAGCAGCTCTGGTCTATTTCCTCTATCAAATGGTTTACAAATCCGTGAATGCGAGCTTGGCTAGTCAAGACCTATCCCTACTTCCGGTTGATATCTTTGTTCCCATCATGGTGGGAGCGCTGGTTGTCATCGGTGTGTTGATTGGTTCAATCGGATCGGTTATCTCAATGAACCGCTATTTAAAAATTTAAGAATACTAAAAATCCTAAGAAGTTTGGCTTCCTAGGATTTTTGCTTATCTAAAAAAGGGATTGAAATTTTTCTCGTGGGCAACGGTAGTGTTTTGACCGTGGCCTGGATGGACTGTGTAGTGGTTGGGGAGGGTGAAAATATGCTCCTGGATGCCGGCAATCAAATCATCAAAATTGCTGGTTGGAAGGTCTGTGCGGCCGATGTTTTCCCGGAAGAGGGCGTCGCCGGTGACAACAGCTTTGGCTTCAGGAAAAATGAAAGAAACACCGCCAATCGAGTGGCCAGGCGTAGGAACAACCTTGAAATGAAAGCCGTCAAGCTGGTAGTCTTGCTGATATTGGAAAACTTGCTCTGCGGGCTTGCAGACGACATTTTCTATATCATCGTGACGGGGTAGACCAGACAGGTTCATCTCCGGAGTATAGAGCCAACTAGCCTCGCTTTCGGCCACATAAACGGGTGGAAAACCGTAGGTCTCACGCAGGATGTCTAGACTTAGGATGTGGTCATAGTGGGTGTGGGTAAGCAGGATGGCTGTGATAGGCTTGCCAATTTTTTCGATAGTGGCCTGAATTTTATTCCAATCGCTGCCTGGATCGACCACCAGCAGATGGCTATCGTTTTCGATATAATAAGTGTTTTGGGTGGCAACTTGATTGACAGATTTGTGGATTTTCATGGGGGCTCGCTTTCTCTCCTTATTCTATCTAATAGTCTAACAGAAAATGGGGCATCCTTCATGGATTTTGTTTTTCATGGCCTATCTATGCTATAATGTTTTTATGAAAGAGACGAAATCAAGCAATCGGTATACTGTTGTTGATTTGGAAGCAACGGGTACGGGTATTGAGGCTAAAATTATTCAAATAGGAATTGTCATTGTTGAAAATGGTCAGATTGTCGAAACTTTTTCAACGGACATCAATCCCTATGAGCCCCTGGATGAACATATTGTTGATTTGACGGGGATTACGGACAAGCAATTGTCCCAGGCACCTAGTCTGGGCCAGGTGGCCGGTCAGATTTATGAATTGCTGGCTGATGCTATTTTTGTCGCCCACAATGTGACCTTTGATGCCAATTTGCTGGCGGAAGCCTTGTTTTTTGAGGGTTATGAACTCCGCACACCGCGGGTAGATACGGTCGAGCTATCCCAGGTATTTTTCCCTACCATTGACAAGTACAGCTTGGGCAATCTTTCTGATAAATTGGACCTGGGTTTGGATCAGGCCCATACGGCCTTGGCAGATGCTACTGCGACAGCCAACTTGCTCTTGAAAATCCAGGAAAAAATCCTCTCCCTGCCCAAATCCATGGTGGAACAACTAGTGCAGTTATCTGATTGCCTGCTCTACGAGTCTCGCTTAGTCATTGAGGAATTGCTACCACAGCTGTCGGAGCAGGTCTCGTTAGACCTGGTTTACCGCCACGGCTTATTTTTGCAAGGATCTATTGAAGTTCCGGTTTCGCGCAAGTTTTCGGATGATTTTGTGACCAATCTGGGACTGCTGGGTCTCTATGAGCGGAAAAAGCAAACGGCCTTTGCAGGCTTGGTTGAGGAACGATTAAGTGATGAACAACAGGTTCATTTTATCCAGGCTCAGGCTGGTCTTGGGAAGACCTACGGTTATCTCTTGCCGCTCCTGGCTAAAACTGACCAAAAATTACTGGTCTCCGTGCCAACCAAGCTCTTGCAGGAACAGATTATGTCCAAGGAAGGCAAGCGCTTATCAGAAGTTTTTCACATTTCTATTAGTTCCCTCAAGGCACCCCAGCATTTTATTAAGCTAGACAACTATTGGCAGACCCTGCAACGCCAGGATGACAACCGTCTGGTCAATCAGTTTAAGATGCAGGTCCTGGTCTGGCTTAGTGAGACGCAGACAGGGGACTTGGACGAGCTCAAGCAGAAACAGCGTTACCAGGCCTATTTTGATGAAATTGCCCATGATGGCAAGTTGTCGGAGGATAGCCTTTTTTGGGACCAGGATTTCTGGAGAAAGGTGCAGAGAAGGGCTGTAGACAGTCGGCTCTTAATCACCAACCACGCCTATTTTTTGAGCCATCTTAAGGACCAGGACCCCTTGATGAACCAGCGCCTGGTGGTCATTGATGAAGCGCAAAAATTGCTATTGGCAGCGGAGAATTTGGCCACTGGGCAGGTCAATATGACCCAGCTTTTGCAAACCCTGCAGAGCAAGAAAGACAGGACCAGCAACCTGCTGGACCAGCGCTTGTATGAATCCTGCCAATTTGAGCTGCAGCATCTGATGACAGATTTCCGCAAGCAGGCTGACCGCGAAATCACTCGGACAGACTTGGACCAGTTGCGTCAGAATCTGCTGGAGTTGCAGGATTATGATTTGCAGGAATTGACGGATTTGTTGACCTACTATGAGCGTTTTTGGCTGGAAGACCATCGCCTGGCCGACAAGCGACTGACCTACCTGCGTGGGACCAAGGAGGATTTGCTAGATGTCAGTAGCTACCTGCCCCAGGGTAAGATTTTCTGTATCAGTGCCACACTGGACATTAGTAGTAAGGTCAATCTGGCGGATTTGCTGGGCTTTCAGGAAGTCACGTTTGACCGTCTCCCTCATCAACTGACCACCAACCAGCAGATTATTATTCCCCGTGGGCTGCCGGATATTCAGAGCCTGACCAAGGAGGAGCATGCTGGATTTATTGCCGAGCGTTTGGGGGAAATAGCAGAGCTGGGACGACCGATTTTGGTTCTCTTTACCTCTATTTCCCTGCTCTTGGAGGTAGCGGATCTATTGGAAGAGGCAGGATTGCCCTATCTAGCCCAGCATAAACATGGGACAGATGCCAGTTTAAAACGACGATTTGAACGGGGAGAATGTCAAATTCTTCTGGGAACGGGCATCTTCTGGGAAGGTGCAGATTTTGCCGACCAGGACCAGATGATTCAAGTCATTCCCCGCCTGCCGTTTGAAAATCCCAAGGATTCCTTTGTTCAAAAGGTAAATAGGAAACTGATTCAAGAGGGGAAAAATCCTTTTTATGATTACCATTTACCTATGATGATGATAAAGCTCAAGCAGGCTATTGGTCGGACCAATCGCTATGACCGCCAAGAATCTGCTGTCCTTCTCCTTGATAATCGCCTCCAGACCAAACAATATGGGCAACAGGTTATTGATTTTCTAGAGCAGGACTACCCGGTAGAAGGGGTGCAAGAGACGGCAATCATGGATGCCCTGAGCTATTTTTTCAGTGAGTGAGCCGAAAGGCTCTTTTCTTCTAACATGAACATAGAAAATTCATGCATTCTATGGTATAATTTTTCAAATATACTCATTTTGAAAGAGATTGCTATGACAGAAAAAACGATTGTATTTAAGGTAGGAACCAGCTCTCTGACCCAAGCAAATGGCAGTTTGGACCGCATTAAGATTGCTCGGATTACCAATCAGCTAGCTCAGTTGCACCAGAAGGGTTACCAGATTGTGCTGGTGACCTCAGGCTCTATTGCTGCTGGTTTTCGAAGACTGGGCTTTGAGAAACGACCGACAAAGATTGCGGAGAAACAGGCTTCTGCGGCCGTTGGACAGGGCTTGCTGATTGAGGAATACACGCAGAATTTGATGAAAGATGGCATTGTGTCTGCTCAGATTTTGCTGACCCAGGATGATTTTGCGGATGCCAGACGCTATCAGAATGCCTCACAGGCCTTGCAGGTCTTGCTCAAACAGCGTGCCATTCCCATTATCAATGAAAATGATACCATTGCCATTGAGGAGATTAAGGTGGGAGACAATGATACCCTGTCTGCTCAGGTGGCTTCCCTTTTGAAAGCAGACCTCTTGGTGCTTTTGACAGATGTGGATGGGCTTTACACGGCCAATCCTAACAGTGATCCCAACGCCAAACATTTGCCAGAGATTAAGGAAATTACGGAAGACTTGTTTGCCATGGCAGCAGGAGCAGGATCGTCCAACGGAACGGGCGGTATGACCACCAAATTGCAGGCGGCGCAGATTGCGACTAAGTCAGGCGTGCCTGTCTTTATCTGCTCTTCAAAAGAGGATACAGCCCTTTTGCAAGCCGTCACTCAAGCCAACCGTGGCACTCTCTTTTTAGCTGACGATCACGCCATGAACCAACGCAAGCAGTGGATGGCCTTCTACGCTCGGATAGATGCAGCAGTTGAGGTGGATGCTGGTGCGGTTGAGGCTATGTTGCATCAAGGCCGCAGTTTGTTGGCTGCTGGTGTCAAAGCCCTGGAAGGTGACTTTGAAGTAGGACAGGTTGTGGAAGTTTACAGTCAGGCAGACCACCGTTTGATTGGTAAAGGGCGGGTCAAACTCTCGTCCCGGGACTTGCAGGACCGGTTGGCAAATGGCAGAGCGGAAGGTGTGTTTATTCACCGCAATGATTGGGTTAGCCTATAGGAGAAAGATATGACAACAACACAAGCATTATTAGACAGTTTATTGGCCCATAAGGCCTCTATCAACCTAGCTACAACCGAACAAAAGAACCAAGCCCTATCAGCTATGGCAGACCAGTTGCTTGCTCAGACTGAGGCAATTTTAGCAGGCAATGCCATTGATATGAAAAATGCCCAAGGCAAGATTAGCCAAGTCATGCAGGACAGATTGCTCCTGACTGCTGAACGAATTGAAGCTATGGCTGATGGTCTTCGTGCCTTGATAACCTTGCCAGATCCAGTCGGGCTAGTCTTGGAAGAATCCACTCGGGCAGACGGCTTACATATTCGCAAGAAATCAATACCCTTTGGATTGGTGGGAATGATTTACGAAAGCCGTCCAAATGTGACATCCGACGTTGCAGGATTGGCTATCAAGAGTGGTAACGCCGTCATTATGCGCGGAGGAAAGGATGCCTTTCATTCTTCTCAGGCCATTGTTTCAGCTTTAAAAGCAGGGCTGGAAGAGGTTGGCCTATCACCCAAGGTTATCGAGCTAGTCCAAGATACCAGCCGAGCCTCTGCGACCGAATTGATGACTGCCAAAGGCAAGATTGACCTGCTGGTACCTCGCGGTGGTGCAGGTCTGATTCAGGCTGTTGTGGAAAATGCGACAGTTCCTGTTATTGAAACAGGTACAGGAATCTGTCATGTCTATGTCGATAAGGATGCAGACTTGGACAAGGCATTACACATTGCCGTCAATGCAAAAGTCAATCGTCCCTCAGCTTGCAATGCAGCGGAGGTCTTGTTGGTTCATGAAGAAATTGCCAGCCAATTCCTACCTCGTCTTGAGGAAGCTCTTTCTGGTCAGGTAGAATTGCGGGCTGACGAGAAGGCTCAGGCTCTTCTCAACCAATCCACACCAGCAGGCGACCAGGATTTTGATACAGAATTTCTGGACTACATCATGGCAGTTAAAGTCGTTTCAAGTGTGGAAGAAGCTATCAGCCATATCGCTCAACATTCGACTGGACATAGCGAGGCCATTGTGACGGAAAACAGCCAGACAGCAGATTATTTCACACTCTATGTGGATTCGGCGGCTGTTTATGTCAATGCCTCGACCCGCTTCACAGACGGTGGCGAGTTCGGTCTGGGTTGTGAGCTGGGTATTTCCACCCAGAAGATGCACGCCCGTGGTCCAATGGGCCTGCGTGAGATGACCACCTACAAGTACATCATCACAGGCGACGGCCATATTCGTTAGGAGGACAAGATGAAGATTGGATTTATCGGACTGGGCAATATGGGAGCGGCCTTGGCACAAGCAGTCAGCCAGCAAGCAGACACCCAGCTCCTCCTCAGTAACCACAACCAAGCAAAGGCCCTGGCTCTACAAACTCAGCTAGGCGGTCAGCTCTTATCTAATGAAGAAATAGCAGAGCAGGCTGAGATTATTTTCCTTGGGGTCAAGCCTCACCTGATTCAGTCAGTCTTGTCAGGCCTACAGGACCAGATTAGCCAGAATCCGTCGGCCATTTGGATTTCCATGGCAGCGGGTGTGACCCTTGACAGCCTGGCAGCATTTGTGTCGGCAGACAAACTCATCCGTATCATGCCCAATACACCGGTCGCTATCGGCCAAGGCATGACAACCTATAGCGTGGTCAATCAAGAACTCGCTCCGCTATTGGAACAAATCCTTGAAAAATCAGGTAAGGTCCAGCAGGTACCAGAGAAGTTGATAGATGCTGCGACGGCTATCGCGGGCTGTGGACCTGCCTTCGTCTATCAGATGATTGAGGCCCTGACAGATGCGGGTGTGCAGAATGGTCTTACAGCGGAGGATGCGAAAATTTTGGCTGCACAAACCTTGGCTGGAACTGCTCAAATGGTATTATCCAGTGACAAGCATCCGGCTCAGCTCCGACAAGAAGTGACCTCGCCAGGAGGCTCGACTATCGCAGGCGTGGTAGCTCTTGAAAAAGAAGGCTTCCGTTACGCCATTATTAAGGCAGTCGCTGCCGCCCTCAAAAAGACGAGAAAATTAGGCAAAAAATAGATTAGATATAGAAAATTTTTGGTTGCAACGTATTTTTCAGTCCTAAGACCGATGGAAACGGTTGGCAGTTGAGGTATACTATAGTCAATCCTAAATATTTTTCATAATCTCCTTAAAAACTTGGCTAATTGGTCAAGTTTTTTTGCGTTTGAGAGAAAGAAAAAACGAGACATTAATCTCGTTTGGTCTTGTCTTTGATCCATTGACTGACATTGGAAAAGGTTTTGCTTTGCTCTGCCTTGCGTTTTTGTTCTTGGACAAAATCTGCAAAACTTTGTTTGACGCCATCTTTTTGAACCTTATCTTGCAAATCATGCCATTTCTTTTTAAGGTTGCTGGAAGTCCGTTCGTAGTAGATTTCCAAAATTTCTTCCTTGGATTTGTAGTTGCGGTAGAAGGCGTTGCGCGAAACACCTGCCTTGCGCACTAATTCAGAGACGGAAATGTGCTTGAGTTCCTTTTTTTCAAGGAGAAATAGCAGAGCGGTCTCGAGAGATTCCTTGGTCAGCTGATTGGCCTCCTTGTTGGATTGATAGAGATTTTTCAAGGATTTTGGTGAAATTTTACGCTCGGTCATATTCTTCCTTTCTACTGTGACATCCGATTGGAAATGCTTTCATAACTAATGATTTAATGATATAATTGTAGAGTAAGATAGAGCACCTTGTCAACTAATTAAATCATTCAAAAGAAAAGAGATAAGAAAATGTCAAAATGGAAAATTGTTGCAGACTCTGGTTGTGATTACCGTCAACTAGCTCAGCTTGCGCCGGGTACGGAGTTTGTCAGTGTTCCCCTGAGTATTCAGATAGGGGACCAGACCTTTGTTGATGATGCGAGTCTAGATATTGATCAGATGGTCTCTGTCATGCAGTCAACTTCTGAGGCAGCGACATCTGCCTGTCCTAGCACTCAGGCCTATGAGGAGGCTTTTGCAGGTGCAGAAAATGTTATCGTTGTGACGATTACCGGTGGTTTGTCTGGCTCTTTTAATGCGGCTCGTGTTGCCCGCGATATGTATTTGGAAGAGCATCCAGATGCTAAGATTCATTTGCTTGATAGTTTATCAGCTGGAGGCGAGATGGACTTACTGGTTACGGAAATCAATCGTTTGATTGCCTCAGGCTTAGAGTTTGAAGAAGTCGTATCAGCTATTACCACTTACCAAGAAAATAGTAAATTATTGTTTGTCCTTGCTAAGGTCGACAATCTGGTTAAAAATGGCCGTCTCAGCAAGCTAGTCGGAGCAGTCGTTGGTTTGTTGAACATCCGTATGGTCGGTGAAGCCAGCAGCGAAGGTAAGTTGGAATTGCTCCAAAAGGCTCGTGGCCACAAAAAATCGGTCACCGCAGCTTGGGAAGAAATGAAAAAGGCTGGCTATAAGGGCGGACGCATCATTATGGCTCATCGTAATAACGATAAGTTCTTCCAACAATTTTCGGATTTGGTTAAGGAAACTTATCCAGAAGCTAGTATCGAAGAAGTTGCGACTTCCGGCCTTTGCTCTTTCTATGCAGAAGAGGGCGGCCTTTTGATGGGGTATGAGAGATAGAAGCACTGGACAATATGTGTAGGTGGTTAAGCAGGAGGGAGTGCATCTTACTTGCCGGCTCATTGCTAACTGGATTTCCTTGATGGAAAGGTAGGAAGCTATCCTTTAAAATAAGAATAAAGAGCTTAGTCCTTGTAGAAGGTGCTAAGCTCTTTTAATGTGTCTTCAAGATGTGGATGGAGACGGAGGAGAAGATAGGCAAAGGTACCGTTACGGATAAGCTGGTGTCGTCCTTCAAGTCTTGCAGTTCTCGGATTATCTGGAAATTGAACGATTAACTGGTCACGCACAACCTGATAGGGATAAGCAAGAGGATATTTTTTGATCAAATCTTGTATTTGAACTTCTTCATTTAAGGACTGCTCCCGCAGCTGCTGCGTGTTGCGAGCGAACATCCCATTATCGATATACAAAGAAAGTGCCTTTTGCATGATTAGGTTGGTATCGTAGTCAATCAACCCTTTATAGGTTAAAAAAGCATTGAGGAGAAGGGGAGGCAGGCTAACGGCACCTATCCGTAGAGCTGGGAATAAGGTTGGTGAGAATGACTTGATATAGACGACAAAGTCGTTCTTGTCAAGGTAATGTAAGGGTAGCTGACGGTTTCCATCAAAATCAGCCAAGTAGTCATCTTCGATGAGATAGACCTGATAGCGCTTGGCAAGGTCAACAATCCTCTCCATGGTTTTTCTATCGTAGCTTGTCCCCAGTGGGTTATGCAAACGTGGAATGGTATAGAAAAATTTTATGGTTCCAGTCTTAAAAAGATCTTCCAATCGGTCCAAGTCAATCCCTTCCATACTGCGTTGAATGGTCAGGTAAGGCAGGCCTTGTTGGCGAATCAATTCCTCCATACGAGTATAAGTAGGAGACTCAATGAGGATATGGGTTCGATCGGGACCGAAATCCATTTGGCTCAGGATATAGAGGGCTTGTTGACTTCCAGCAGTGATGACCAATTGGTCTTTTCGGCTATAGACATGGTAGTCCATTAGGAGCAGTTGAACAGAAGTGATTAATTCTGTCAAACCGGCCTGCTGATGGTAATAATTGAAGAGGTAATTTTCACGGCCAATTAAACTTTGGTGTAAACAAATACGGAAGTCCTCATAAGGCAGTTCCTCAAAATCAGTCAGATCCAGATCAATGGGCTCTTCCAAAATGTCACGGTCATCCAAAACATAGTAGCCACTTTTTTCGACCGCATAAATCTTGTTTTGATACTTGAGTTCCTGCATAGCCTTTTGAACAGTATCCTTGCTGCACTCGTATTGCAGACTTAATTGGCGAATGGAAGGTAGTTTTTCTCCCCGCTTATAGTCTTGTCGTTCGATTCCGTCTAGGATGTCTTCAACGATATCCCTGTATTTACTCATCAACTGTCCCCCTACAGATCTATGGTCCTAGTATAGTATAAAACTGTTCTGTGAACAAGTGGCGCGTGTTTTCAAGTGTCTACCCTTACCATTCGTGGTATACTAGAAATATGAAAATCATACTTCCAAATGCAAAAGAACTCAATACCACAATTGATAACCATCCCTTTCACCTCTTGGACCCAACCAGTTTAGCGGTCGCACAAACCTGTAGCCAATTCCAGCAGGAAGAATTAGCTTCCTTTTATAAAATCTCTCATGACCGTGCTGGATTGGAGTTGGATCGCTGGAAGCGGATTGAAGCTAAGCAAGCTAAAACCTATCCAGCCTGGTTGTTGTACGACGGATTGATGTACCGGTATATGGACCGAAGAGACCTGACAATAGATGAGGAGGTCTATCTAAAAAAACATGTCCTCCTAGCTACAGCCTTGTATGGGCTCATCAGCCTGGACCACCTTATTTCCCCCCATCGACTTGATTTTCAAGCAGGGATCAAAGTGGAAGGGAAATCCCTCAAGCAATACTGGCGGCCGACCTTTGACAAAGTCGTTGAAGAAGAAGACTGGATCCTATCCCTCGCTTCTTCTGAATTTGAACAGGTATTTTCTCCCCAGATTCAGAAAAAACTAGTCCGGGTGACCTTTATGGAGGAAAAGGATGGCAAACGAAGGATACACTCAACCATTTCAAAAAAGGGCAGAGGACGCCTTGTTTCTGTGATGGCCAAGGAAGGGATTACTGAATTGACAGCTCTTCAACAGGTTACCGTTGATGGTTTTTCTTATCAGGCAGAACTTTCCGATCAATTGAATCTTGTTTTTGTCAGAAAGACCAATTGAAAACCATTACATGTGCCTTTTGTAACAAAAATGTTAACTTAGGGCAGTAATTTGTTAGAAGAGGCACAGAACTTGTGATATAATAGTAATGTTACAGTTTTGAATGAAAGGGTTAAAATACCATGAGTCGAACAAAAACATCATCCCGAAGAAACCAGCTGCATTGGGCAAACCTAACCTTGCTCATCCTCTACACAGGAGCAGTTGGTTTCCTACTGTATCAAGTGTTTCGGTATGACATTCTTGCCTTTCGCAATCTCAACCTGGTCCTGGCTGGGTTGGCCATTATCTTGGGACTTGTTTGTTTGTTCCTTATTTTAGGGAAAAGGGCAAAAGTAGTGACCGCCTTCCTGCTTATTCTAGGCCTTGTCGTTAGTTCTGTCGGTCTCTATGGAGTCCAGAGTATCGTCAACCTTTCGAACAAGTTGAATTCAAACGCCACCTATTCTGAATATGAGATGAGTGTTCTGGTTCCTGCAGATAGCCAGGTCTCGGATATCAGTCAAGTGACCGAATTGTTGGCGCCTACCGGGAATGACGGTGACAATATCCAAGCCTTGTTGGACAACCTGTCTCAGACAGAAAACCTATCTCTGACACCAACCAAAACGGATTCCTATCTGGATGCTTATCAGAAGATGCTTGCTGGTGAGAGTCATGCCATGGTCTTGAACGGAGTCTTTGCAGATATCCTGTCTGCGGAAGACCCTGACTTTGACACCAAGGTCAAAAAGATCTACAGTTTCACCTTGACAAAAAAGGTTGAAACAGCAGTCAATCAACCGACTGGTGATGTCTTGAACATCTATATCAGCGGCATTGACACCTATGGGCCAATCTCGACCGTTTCCCGTTCGGATGTCAATATCATCATGACCATCAATCAGGCGACCAAACAGGTACTCTTAACCACCACCCCTCGTGATAGCTATGTTGCGATTGCAGATGGTGGGCAAAATCAAAAAGACAAATTGACCCACGCAGGGATCTATGGTGTTGAAGCTTCCATGCATACCTTGGAAAATCTCTATGACATCGATATCCATTACTATGCTCGTGTGAACTTTACCTCCTTCCTAAAATTAATTGACCTCGTAGGTGGGGTGGATGTTGTCAACGATCAAGAGTTTGTAAGTCATATTGGAAAGATTCATTTCCCGATTGGTCAGATTCATCTTGATTCTGAAAAGGCCATTGCATTTGTTCGCGAACGCTACTCGCTTCAAGGTGGCGATAACGACCGTGGAAAAAACCAGGAGAAAGTCATTGCGGCACTTATTCAAAAACTTAGCCAACCTGAAAATCTAACAAATTTTCAATCCATCATCAATAACCTCCAAGATTCGATCCAGACCAATATGAGTTTGGAGACCATGATGAAGTTGGTTAATGCCCAGATGGAAAGCAATGGCAGTTACACGGTTCAATCCCAAGCCTTGCAGGGGACAGGAAGTACAGGACTTTTGCCTTCGTATGCAATGCCAGGTTATCAATTGTATATGATGGAGGTTAATCCAGATAGCCTCAACCAAATGAAAGCAGCCATGCAGGCAGTTATGTCAGGAGAATAGGATGTTAGATATTCATTCACATATCATATTTGGTGTGGACGATGGTCCAAAAACAGCAGAAGAAAGTTTGGAGCTTTTGAAAATTAGCTATCAACAAGGGGTGCGCGGTATCGTAGCCACCTCCCATCGCCGCAAAGGCATGTTTGAAACACCAGAAGAGACAATCTTTAAGCACTTTAAAGAAGTTCAAGCACTGGCAAAGACCATCTCGGACGATTTGTTTCTCTTTTATGGGGCGGAAATTTATTTCACAGATGACGTGATTGGAAAGTTGGAACGCAAAGAACTACCGACCTATGGAAATTCTAGCAGTGTCTTGATCGAATTTAGTAGTTCAACCAGCTATAAAAAAATACAGGAAGCAGTGCGGGAAATCCTACGGCTGGGATTAACCCCTATACTTGCCCATATTGAACGCTACGATGCCTTGGATGGGGAAGGTGGAAAAGTCGCTGACCTGATCGCTATGGGGGCCTATATGCAGATCAATAGTTCCAGTGTCTTGAAACCCAAGTTATTTGGTGATCGGCACAAAGCCTATAAACAGCGGGCCCAATACTTCTTGGACAATGAACTAGTACATTTTGTCGCAAGTGACATGCACAATACTAGTAGCCGACCACCCTATATGGACCAGGCCTTCCAATTCATTGAGAAAGAGTACGGACGCGACCGTGCCAAGGCCTTGTTTATAGAAAATCCAATTGCCCTTATGCAAAATAAACTTTAAACTTTAGGAGACAGTATGAACAACCAAGAATCGAATGTTATGGAAATTGACGTTCTATATCTATTGAAAAATCTATGGCGCAAAAAGTTGTTAATCCTTCTGAGTGCCCTGTTGGGTGTATCCGTGACATTTGCCTACTCCGTTTTTGTTGCGACACCTCAGTTTGACAGTACCACTCGGATCTACGTGGTCAATAAGGTGGCTGATGGTGGTCAAAACTTGACGGCACAAGAACTCCAAGCGGGTACCTATCTGGTAAAAGACTATAAGGAAATCATCCTTTCTCAGGATGTATTATCAAAGGTTACTGAGGAGTTAAACCTTGATGAGGAATTGGCTAACAAAGTTTCTGTTAGTATCCCTGTTGATACCCGTATTGTATCCATTACAGTCCGTGATGCGGATGCCAATGAAGCAGCGCGCATAGCCAATGGACTTCGTGCAGAAGCAGCACAAAAAATTATCGATGTGACAAAGGTTAGCGATGTGACAACCTTGGAAGAAGCACGCCCGGCTGAGCATCCCTCAACACCAAACACCAAGCGGAATATCGCCCTCGGATTTTTGGTTGGTGCTTTTCTGGCAGTGGCCTTGGTTCTGGTGAAAGAAGTCCTGGATGACCGCATCAAACGCCCAGAGGACATTGAAGAAAAGATGGGCTTGCCATTGCTGGGTGTAGTGCCAGATGTAGCCAAATTGAAATAGGAGAGAACCATGGCAGTATTAGAAACGTCTAGAGATAAAAAAGTATTATTAAAAAAGACGGAAGAGTATTTCAATGCAATCCGTACCAACATCCAGTTGAGTGGAGAGGATATCAAAGTAGTGGCCATTACGTCTGTCCAATCCAGTGAAGGCAAGTCAACCACTTCAGCCAGTTTAGCAGTGGCCTATGCGCGTGCGGGCTATAAGACTGTGTTGGTGGATGCTGATATCCGTAATTCCGTCATGTCTGGCTTCTTTAAGCCCAAAACCAAGATTACGGGCTTGACGGACTATTTGGCAGGAACGACGGACCTTTCCCAAGGTCTCTGTGATACAGACATTCAAAATCTGACTGTCATCGAGGCTGGGAAGGTGTCGCCTAATCCGACAGCCCTTTTGCAAAGCAAGAATTTTGAAAACCTCCTTGCGACCCTCCGTCGTTATTTTGACTATGTGATTGTCGACTGTGCCCCACTTGGTGTGGTCATTGATGCAGCCATCATTGCTCAAAAGTGTGATGCTGTTTTGACAGTGGCAGAAGCTGGAAGAATCAAACGGAAAGCTCTACAAAAAGTCAAAGAGCAACTCGAGCAAACAGGGACCCCATTCCTTGGCGTCATTTTAAATAAATTTGACACCAAGTTGGAAAAATACGGTTCATACGGTGCTTATGGCAATTATGGTAATTATGGTAAGAAAACCAATTAGATACCCGTTGTGCTAGTTAATTAAGCGTAAGCAAAGGAATATTTTTAGCTGATACCAAATTCAGTATGACTGCTTTTAAGCAAAAGAGAATGTTATACTCAGGTCAATAGTAGTCATGTTTTAAAACCGGGACTCATCTGTGATCCGTCAAAAGAGTTTAAAAAACGAGTTCAGTATTTCTTGGATAACGACATAGTATATTGTGTTGCGATCGATATGCACAATCTTTCTAAAAGAAAACCTTATATGCAGGAAGCTTTTACAGTTGTTGAAAAGGAGTACGGACCAGAGCGCGCACGAGCGTTGTTTAAAAAGAATCCCTTGATGATAGTGAAGGGATAATTGATTCAGACATTCAACATCATTTTAAAAAATGTGAACTATATTTTTAAATTATTCGAGATTATTCGAAAAAAAAATAAATAATCGTTTTCAAAAATAATAGTCGTATGGGAGATTTAGGGTGTATAAAGAAAAAGATAGATGGCAGAGACTTACAGTGATGTTAGCAGATGTATTCCCTGTTATCATTTCGGGCTACTTTGCTGCGACCATTCCAGATTCAGATTTAAATTTTGTGAGCTGGCCTATTTTAGTATTGGCACATTTTGTGGCATATTCTATGAGCTCGTTTTATGAAGGGTTTAATAGTCGTGGAGATTTTGAAGGCTTTAGGGTGACATCAAAATATAGCCTGATTCTTTTTATCATTACTGCAACTATATCTTTTATGCTACAAGAGCATTTTCCAATTTCAAGACGTGGTCTAGTTTATTTTGTGATTATCAATCATTTCTTACTATACATATTAAATTTTTTTATTAAAAAATATCGTAATAGCATCTATCCATCAACTGCTGCTAGTCAAAAGATTTATCTCTTAACAACTGAAAAACGATTTCGTGGTTTATTAGAAGAAAAACAGAATAATTTAGCGCACTTTGATGGAACAGTCGTAGCTATAACAGTTGTGGATAATCCAAATTTTAAAGTCGATAGTCAGTTTCACAATGTCCCTATTTCTGCGATGGAATCGTATATTACAAAGTCTGTGGTGGATCAGATTTTTGTTGACATTCCATCTGAATTGTTTGATATCAAGTATTTTCTTCTTATTGCGGAAAATGTTGGCATTCCAGTATCTATCAATATCAGGTCACTTGACCCATACGTTGTTGGCGATAAAAAGTTTGATCGTCTTTTGGGGCATGAAGTGATTACGATATCTACTCATTTTTATAGTTATAGTCATCTTATCATAAAGCGGATTTTAGATATCATAGGTGCATTTGTAGGTCTTGTGATTTGTGGGGTTGCTGCTATTTTTGTGGTACCTCTAATAAAAAAAGACGGTGGACCAGCTATCTTTTCACAAAATAGAGTTGGTAAGAATGGTCGCATTTTTAAATTTTATAAGTTCCGGTCTATGCATGTGAATGCTGAAGAGATGAAGAAAGAGCTAATGAAAGATAACGAGATGGAAGGCCTCATGTTTAAGATGGAGGATGATCCTCGAATCACTCCAATAGGCAAATTTATCAGGAAAACCAGTATTGATGAATTGCCCCAATTTTGGAATGTCCTTATCGGTGATATGAGTCTAGTTGGTACTCGACCACCGACAGTTGATGAGTATGATAAATACACTTTGGGGCAAAAACGCCGCTTGAGTTTTAAACCAGGGATTACAGGACTGTGGCAGGTTTCCGGTCGAAGTGAAATTAAAAACTTTGACGAGATTGTTAAACTGGATGTTTCATACATCAATAACTGGACCATTTGGTCGGATATAAAGATATTGTTGAAGACAATCGTCGTGATTTTTAAAAAAGAGGGAAGTAAGTAGTTTTTAATTATTTGTACATGTTAGGAAAATTTGGTTATATGAAAACAGTCTATATTATTGGATCAAAAGGGATTCCTGCCAAATATGGCGGATTTGAAACCTTTGTAGAAAAATTAACGGAAAATCAAAAAAATAAAAATATTAAGTATTTCGTGGCATGTACAAGGGAAAATTCAAAAAAATCTAATTTTAGTGAAGATTTTTTTGAATATAATGGTGCAACATGTTTCAGCATAGATGTTCCAAATATTGGTCCAGCTAAAGCAATTGCATATGATATTGCAGCATTAAAAAAAGCAATTGAGATTGCAAAAACAAATGGTGACAAAGAACCTATTTTTTATATTCTAGCTTGTCGTATCGGACCATTTATTTCAAAATATCGTAAAGAAATCCATCAATTAGGAGGTCAATTATTTGTTAATCCAGATGGACATGAATGGTTAAGGGAGAAATGGAGTGCTCCTGTTCGTCGTTATTGGAAAGTTTCAGAGTCATTGATGGTAAAACATGCAGACTTATTGGTTTGTGATAGTAAACATATTGAAACATATATTCAAAATGATTACAGCAAGCTCAATCCTAAAACTACTTATATCGCTTATGGTACGGATTTAGAAAAATCGACTTTAACTTCAAAGGACAGAGTAGTTCGCGAATGGTTTAACAAAAAGAAAGTCAATGAAAATAATTATTACCTAGTAGTAGGTCGTTTTGTTCCTGAGAACAACTATGAATCAATGATTAGAGAGTTTATGAAGTCAAATTCACAAAAAGATTTTGTTCTGATTACGAATGTTGAGCAAAATGCTTTTTATGAAAAACTCAGAAAATCGACTGGATTTGATAAGGATAATCGTATTAAGTTTGTTGGTACAGTCTATAACCAAGAACTTTTGAAATACATTCGTGAAAATGCTTTTGCTTATTTCCATGGCCATGAAGTTGGTGGCACGAATCCTTCATTACTAGAAGCTTTGTCTTCAACTAAGTTAAATCTTCTCTTAAATGTCGGTTTTAACAGGGAAGTAGGAGAAGATGGTGCAATGTATTGGGAAAAAGAGAATCTTCATAAAGTCATTGAAGAAAGTGAACGATTGTCACAAGCTAGAATTGATGAAATGGATAAGTTATCGACGAAACTAGTAACTGAAAGGTTTTCTTGGGACTTTATTGTTGATGAGTATGAGAGTTTATTTAAAGATTAATTCGAAGTCTGTATCTTTAGAAATACTAGAATCAGGAGTTGAACATGAAAAAAGCTGTAGTAGTCGGCGGTAGCAACGGTATTGGTCTGTCTATTGTAAAAGAGTTAGCTCAATCAGGATATTTTGTTTATGTTTTAGATTTAGTCAAACCAAATCTAAAATATTTTTGCAAAAAAGAAAACACAGAATATATATACACAGATTTAACTAATATTAATCCGAGTACATTTCTTAAGTTATCAGAAGACGATGAAATTAATTTTCTTATGATTACTGCCGGTTTTGGAAGAGTGGCTCCATTTTCATCTGTAAGCGTACAAGAGATTAGGGATATTTTTCGAGTAAATACAGTTGCTGGCTTAGAAATTATCAGGTATTTTTATAATAGGATTCAGTCAAATTCTTCATTCTATACAGGTATGATGGTTTCAATAGCTGGCATGATTTCTTCTCCGTTGTTTGCAACGTACGCTGCTTCAAAATCGGCATTGAATCGCTTTATTGAGAGTATTAATATTGAGCTAGAGTCAGAAGGCTATGCTAATAGAATTTTAAATGTATCTCCTGGTTCAATCAAAGGTACAAAATTCAATGGAGGAGAAAATGATGATTCGTTGACTTCTGAGTTGGCTGGGGAAATTGTGTCACAGGTACTCTCCCAAAATGAAATTTTTATTCCAGAATATGATGCAATCTACAGTGATGTTCTTAGACGCTATCATTTAGATTCACATCAATTTGGATTAGATAGCTATAAGTACAAATTAAAATCGAACCGAATGTCGAATGAAAAGAAAAAAGCTATTAGTATTGGATATCTATCTGGCACATTTGATTTATTTCATGTAGGACATTTGAATTTATTAAAGAATGCGAAAAAACATTGTGATTATTTGATTGTTGGTGTTCATCCAGATGCTTCTCATAAAGGCAAAGAAACCTTTATACCATTTGAAGAGAGAAAAGAAATTGTTGGATCGAATAAATATGTTGATAAAGTTGTAACATCAACTGAGGAAGATCATTCCGCATGGGACCTGTACCACTATAACTATCTGTTTGTCGGAAGTGATTATAAAGGGACGAAACGATTCAATAGATATGAAAAATACTTTGCTGATAAAGACGTGGAGATAATATATTTTCCTTATACAAAAGGTACAAGCAGTACTCAAATACGAAACATAGTTTCAAAAAGTAATAAAAAAGGTTTGGAATAGTGATGGAGTTAAATCCTCTACATAAGGTAGATTTAGAAATTGTAAAAGAAGTCATTAAGATATGTGAAGAAAATAATTTATCATACTATGCTTTAGGAGGCACAATGCTTGGAGCTATACGTCATAAGGGTTTTATCCCGTGGGATGATGATATAGATTTGGGTATGCCTCGCAATGATTATGAGAAATTCTTAGAAATAGCACCATCGCTATTATCTTCACATTTGAAAGTTGTGAATTATAAAAATACACCAGAATATCATTATTATATCACTAGAGTTCTTGATACTACTACTAGAGTAATAGAAGATAGGATTGGTAATGAAAATAAGTATACGAATGCATCAATCGATATTTTTCCAATAGATGGAACGCCAAATAATATTGTCTTAAGGAAAATTTATTATTTAAGAGTAATGTATCATCGGGCCTTAATGTCGCTTTGTTACAAAGATTCAATCGATAGGAAGCGGAAAAGAAATTTTTTAGAAAAAGTGCTATTGGCAATTCTTGAATTGATACCAATTGAAATGATGACAACTCCTAATAAGCAAAAGGAGAAGATAGACAGAATGCTTTCAAAACAAGATATTGTAAAATCTAATTTTATCGGCAATATTATGGGAGCTTATAGAACTAGAGAAATTGTTCCAAAAGAATGGTATGGTAAGGGCACAAAGTATCCTTTTGAAGATATTGAGTTAGTAGGTTTAGATAATTATGATGAGTACTTAAAATATACTTACGGGGATTATATGAAACTTCCGACTGAGGATAATAGAAAGACACACTTTAGCTTGGTAAGCGATGAGGTGGGGGATGATTAAAATAATAAAAATAGATTCTAAGAAATTGTTTTATTTATTATTAATACTAAGTTGTTCAGCAATTTACGGATTGAATTACTGGTTTTCTGATGTATATACTACTGATTTTATGGTAATCTCAGCAATGATTGTATCTGTATTTTCAGTCTTATTGCATCATAAAATAAATTTAGGTACTTATTATATATTACCTATTCTATTAAATTTACTAATGTGGATTTCTGGGATAATCGTTGCTTTTGAGCATGAATTGCAACTTTCTACAATATTAAAAGAAAGTTTTTTTACTATTGCACCTGTTATTATTTATATTTCCTACCATTCTATAATCAGAAATAAATATAATATAGTCTCATTTCTTAAACTAATAACAATATCATCAGTTATATGTAATCTAATATCAATGCTTGGATTTGCTTTCGCATTATATGGTGCTGACCTTCTAAAAATTAATGTATTTGCAAAAATGAGAAATGGTACCCCTAGGTTTATTATTGGGGAAGTTATTATAATATTAGCGTTTTTTCTCTCATATTCTATTTTAATCAACAGTAATAAAAATATCTTAAACAATAAGTTACATTTAGCAAATGTGGTATTAACTTTATTTAATTTAGAATTTATAATTAAAACGAGAACTTTATCACTGTACGTATTAATAACAATTCTAGTTGTATCGTTATTTAATAAGCAACTAAGTAGAAAGGTAAAAATTTTTATTGCCATTATTTTTTTATTTTCATTGATTACCGTAATTAATTCTAATATTATGTATTGGGTTGAAGATACAATTAATAATGATTATGGTATTCAGATGAGATTTTATGAAATTGAATATTATGTAAATTATTTTAAAAATAATTGGATAGCAGGTGTTGGATTTCTGTCATCAAGTAGTAATTCGTCCACATATAATGTTGTGATGGGACCTTATGGTAAATATTATACGAGCGATGTAGGAATAATCGGGTTGCTTTTTAAAAATGGTATTATTGGGTTGTTTTGGATTTTTAGTTGGTTCTATACAAGTATTAAAATTTTATTAAAAAATATGAAATTTATACCAAACTACTATAGTATGTTCATGAAAATGATAGTAGTTTTCTATCTGATTTCATGCATTAATTTAATTTTTACTGATACACCGAGGTTTCCTTATATAGCGCTTGGGATGATAATTATTGAATCTAGTGGTTTTTTTATCGAATAGGCTACTGTATTATTTTCGATTAGTATAGCTAAAGTTTTTTTTATAATTGAGTGGTTTTTATTTTTACCCAATTTGTAAAATTAAGCTAGACAGAAAAAGCCATCTATGTTAGGCTCAGATAAACTACCACATTTGTCTGAAAGGAACTAACATAAATGACCTATACCCATCTTACCACAAATGAACTCGTAATGATAGAGGCTTATTACCAAGAAGGTAAGAAAGTTTGCGCTATTGCAAAGTCACTTGGAAGAGCGAGACAAACCATTTATAATGTTATCTCTTTTCTGAAAACGGGTCATTCAGCTTATGATTATTATCAACGCTACAAAGCCAACAAGAGGCATTGTGGTCGACAAAAGACCCAACTCACCAAACCAGTACAAGAGTTTATTCAATCCTATCTAGCATCAGATTGGAGCCTCGATGTGATAAAAGGAACCCATCCTGATAAAATTCCTTGTTCCATGCGTACTCTCTATCGCTTAGCTGACCGCGGCATCTTCAAGAAAGAGGATATACCTTGGCAAGGCAAACGAAAGCCAAATGGGATGAAAGAGAGGCGAGGAAAACAAGCTTTTCGCAGAGATTTGCGGGAACGCGCTGACGTTTATCCAAACTTTGAAACTGAATTTGGTCACCTTGAAGGAGATACTATTGTTGGAAAGAATCATAAAAGCGCTGTTATCACGCTAGTTGAAAAGCACTCAAAAGCGATGACCGTGCTTCAATCCAAAGGGCGAAAAGCCAGCGACATTGAAGCTGCTATAAACCAATGGATATCCCGGTTTCCTAAGAATCTCTTCAAGTCTATCACTTTTGATTGCGGGAAGGAATTCTCGAATTGGAAGTCAATTTCTAACAAACAGGACATTGACATTTTCTTTGCGGATCCTGGTTGTCCTGGTCAACGCGGACTAAATGAACATTCTAAAGGTTTATTGAGACGCCATGGACTTCCAAAGGAGATGGATTTCAGCGGACTTTCTCAAACATTCTTATCAGCTGTAGCTGATAAGAGAAATCGAATCCCAAGGAAGTCCTTGAACTACCAAACGCCGTATCAAGTTTTTCTGAGTCAGGTGAAATTGTCTAGCTTAATTTGACAAATGAGGTTAAATAAACTATTATTTCGAGAAAAAGTTACTGAGGATAATATTATGTGAATGATAATTAAGTTTATTCTATTACTTATTATTCAATTTTAGTGCTTCCTCTGGTGTTTTATTTAACAAGAATAACTAGTATTGAATTATACGTGTATGAATTCTATTAAAATAATAATATTAATACGTTACTATTTTTTTGGAATTACATTGAAGTAATTACTATTAATAAGGGGAAATTTCTTTATGAAAATTGCAATATTAATGTCTACATATAATGGAGAAAGTTTTTTAGAAGAACAGATAGAAAGTATTTTAAATCAAACGTGTTCAGATAATATCACTCTGTTAATACGAGATGATGGGTCTACCGACAAAACAGTTTCAATATTGGAAAATTATTCTAAAAAAAATAAAAATATTAAATATACTGTTGGAAAAAGTGAAGGTGCAGCAAGAAGTTTTATTACCTTGTTGAAAGAAAATATGGGATATGATTTTTATGCTTTTTCGGACCAAGATGATGTTTGGAACAGTGATAAACTTCAAAGAGGGTTGTCTAAGATAAGCTCTATTAATCGACCTGCACTCTACTGTTCTAATTGTGAACTTGTGGACGAAAATTTAAAAAGTCTAGGTAGATTGACTCATCGAAAAGTACCAACTTATAATTTAGTATCAATACTATGTTTGAATAGCTGTGCTCAGGGTTGTACTTCAATTTTTAATAGAGAGTTAGCTGAGATTGTCCAATATAATAATCTCCCAGAAACTATTATTATGCATGATTCATTTATAACTTGTCTATGCGCAATGATAGGGGGAGAAATAGTGTATGATCATAACTCTACAATGAAATATAGAATGCATAATAATAATGTTTTTGGTATGGTAACGTTAAAACAGAACTTTGCAAAAACTATAAAAAATCGATATAAAGAAATTACAACGAAAAGAAAAATAAGCATGAGTGATCAAGTGGACAGTATTTTAAATGTATTTGACCCATATGTTAGCCAAGAACATAAAAAAATTTGTGATATCGTGGTCAAAGCAAAATTTTCAAAATTAGATAGGTTAAAACTGTTTTTTAACTCTGATTTAAAACATGATACCTTGAACAAGACTCTTACAAAAAAATTAGAGATTTTACTCGGAAATGGTTAGGAAAGAAAATGGATTATCAATTAATTGTTTCAACAATGAATCAAAATAATGATGATTTAATAAGAAGAATGAATATTAAATCTAATGCAATCATTATTAATCAATCTGAAAATGTAAGTTTTCATGAGACCATCATAAATGAAGGAATTGTAAAATGGTATGAATTTGCTGAAAGAGGAATCGGTTTAAGTCGAAATAGTGGTTTTATGAGAGCAGAAGCTGAGATTATTCAATTTGCAGATGATGATATGTATTTTACAGACACCTATAAAGAAGATGTTTTAACTGAATATAGAAATCATCCAGAAGCAGATGTTATTTTGTTTTCTAACAAATGTCTTAATAAAGATAGGATGCCTTATCAAGTTGATAAATTTGGTCCAGTTGGAAGAACTGAAGCTGTAAAGTTTGGAGGAGCACGTATTACAGCTCGTAGAGAGAAAATACTCTATAATAACTTATCTTTTTCTTTGCTTTTTGGAGGTGGGGCTAAATATGGTGCTGGAGAAGATGTAACGTTCATTCAAGATTGTATTAAAGCAGGTTTAAAGGTTTATAAATCTCCAATCATTGTTTCTACTATGGCTCAAGATTCATCAACATGGTTTAATGGTTACGATGAAAAGTATTATAAAGATAAAGGGGCGTTATTAGCAATGAATTTCCCCAGATTAAGCTATTTTGGCAGTTTTTTATTAGCTTATAAAAAAAGTAGACATTCTAATTACAGTTTCAAAGAACTCTTGAGTTTTTATCAGGAAGGAATTAAAGATTTTAAAAGTCATAAGTAATTACTAGTAATTGGGAGAGGTTAAGTGATAAAAAATAGAGTATTCAATACTGGTGAGACACCTGAGGATTTAAAAAGAAACTATAACTATGATGGAAGCACACTCAGGAAAGCCCAGCTTCGTATGATTGAGATGTTATCTTTTTTAGATAACATCTGCAAAGAAAATAATATTACATATTTCTTGGCTTTTGGCACTCTTTTAGGTGCAAAAAGGCATGGAGGTTTCATACCCTGGGATGATGATATGGATGTTTTCATTTCATCATCAGAACTTAAACGTCTTCGTAAAATAATTAATAATGGGGATTATCAATTTGTTATACAAGATAATACGATTGATAAAGGTTTCGTACGCTACTATAATGTATTGAGAGATTTAAATTCAGAATACATTAAAGATGAATTTGTTCATAATCAGCGCAAGTATCGTGGGGTTCAAATTGACTTGTTTCCCTATGATTATGGGGTAATGGAAAGTGGTAAAAAACTTATTGGAATGACAATGGGTTTTAATGAAAAATTTTTATTAGGGAAGTATCCTTTTTTATGTAGTTTGTTTTTTAAAATTGTGAGAAATTTTATTATTCCCTTATTTAGATTTTTTAGCAAATTTAGAGGCAAAAAATATATCTCATTAGGTTACGAGGGAGTAAGTTTAGGCTATACATACCTAGCCGAGGATATTTTCCCATTAGGTAAAATAGAGTTTGAAGGTCTTACAGTTCCAGTCCCTAATAAAATAGAAAAAATCTTGGTTGTAGATTATGGAAAAAACTATGAATTTTTACCAGACATTGATGATAGAAACCAACATAGAGTACTGGATATAAAATTCTATAAATAAATAATATTTATCTATAGAGGTCTAGCTTGTCAGTTTGAAAGAACTTATATTAATTGTTTATCTTATTATGAAAAAAATATCAACTAAGACTAATAAGTTTAGAAATATTATTGATTTCTATTATGAACAGATGCAAAAGAAAATTTTATTTAATAAATATAGAAAGAAACTAAGAATTTATTTAATAAGTTAAGTTTTATCAATGTATATTGAATACTATATCAAACAATGTTACCTTATTTGATAATAAGGTAGAAGGGTTAATATATGTTTGGATAATGTGCCATTCATGAAGAGACTTCTTCCTTTTATATGTCTAAAATCATTATTTTATAGCATGCTCCTTTTCACCAAAATTACTCATAGGATTGAATTAATTAAAATGACTACAATAAATAATAATGGAAAATCTTTAAGAAATAATGCTATTCTGAGTGTTATTAAACAACTATTTTCAATTTTGTTCCCAATAATAACCTTTCCATATATAACTCGTGTATTGGGAGTAGAAAATTATGGGAAATATACCTTTAGTGTATCTATAGTAAATTATATCTCTTATATAGCAGCTGCAGGGATATTAAGATATGCGATAAGAGAGTGCGCTCGAGTTAGAGATGATAGAGAAAAATTTCAAAAATTAGTAAATGATATTTTTACGATAAATGTATTTACTACTATAATTGCATTCTCAGCGTTATTATTGTTATTTTTGCTTATTCCGGAACTAAAAGATTATATTCCATATATCTTAATTATTAGTCTATCAGTTTTGTTTACAACAATTGGCGTAGATTGGATTAATAGTGCATATGAAGACTATTTATTTATTACAGTTAGGTATATATTTACACAGTTTCTGTCAATGATACTATTATTTCTTTTAGTCAATAGTGCGAATGATCTGATGATGTATTCATTTATTAGTGTTTTTGGGGGAATAGTTGCTAATATATTTAATGTAATACATATTAAAAGAACATTGGGGTATTATCCTAAAATAATCATTTCTAACTCTATAAAGAAACATTTTAAATCCATATTGTATCTTTTTGCGAGTACAATTGCAACAGTTATTTATATCAATTCTGACATTTCAATTTTAAAAATATTTTCAGATGATCAATCAATTGCATACTATGGAGTATCCACACAATTTTATCAGCTAATTAAACAGTTAATAAATGCTGCTTTTTTAGTAGTCATACCTAGATTTTCAAATGATTTGGTTAAGAAGAATAAAACACAAGTTACAAAAAGCTACAATACTATTTTAAGTCTTACAATTTTGGTTATATTTCCTAGTGCTATTGGTCTTTTCATGATTCGTGAAAATTTAATATTATTATTTTCGGGTAAATTGTATTTGCCTGCTGCGAATTCTTTAGCAATCTTATCGTTCTCTTTGATTCCAGCGATGTTAGCTAATTTTTTTATTAACATTATCATGGTCCCACTAAGACTTGAAAAGCAAGTTATGTTTGCTACTGTATCTAGTGCACTTTTTAATATTATATTTAATTTTATACTAATTCCTAAGTATTCAGAGAGTGGGGCAGCTGTGACAACCTTATTTGCCGAAATTATTATGGTATTAATAGCCTTATATTTTTGTCGTGATTTACGTGTAACAATTCCTATAAAGGTGATTGTTACTAGTTTAATTGGTGGTATTGGCATCTTTCTTATTTGCGACTTTTTTAATAATTTCGACTTCTCAAGTTTTACAAATATTTTACTAAGTATTTCATTTAGTATAGGTTACTATTTGTTCGTAATATTTATTGGATTTAGATCTGATCTGACCTCAATATTTAGAAAATAAAATTTTAAATTATTTTTTAAATTGTTTAATCAATTAATTTTGAAATGAAATGCTAATATTCTAAAAATGAAAGTGTCTTGAACAAATGAATCGTTATAATATCCTTACAAAAAATGCGATAATTCTTGCGGCTGGTTTTGGAATGCGCATGATTCCAATAAATATTGAAACACCCAAAGGGTTGGTTGAGGTATCAGGTGTCCCGTTGATTGAGCGATTGATCTGCCAGTTACATGATGCAGGGGTTTCAGATATTACAATTGTGGTTGGTTATTTAAAGGATCAGTTTTCGTATCTTGAGGATAAGTACCATGTGAATTTGGTTTATAATCCAGAGTACTCTGAAAAGAACAATTTACATTCGCTAACTTTAGTTTCTGAAAAGCTATCTAATAGTTTCATACTTCCTTGTGATATATGGTGCAAAGATAATCCATTTAAAACAGCAAATTCAGGTACATCATGGTATATGGTTTATGAGGATAGCAATGAAGAAATAGGTAAGCCTTTCTGGAAAGCTATGACTGGTATTGCTTATGTTACTGAAGAACAGTCTGAAAAAATGAAGCAACGCCTGCATTTATTAGATTCAGATACCATGCATCAAGATTCGTTTTGGGAAGAAGTACTGTATGATAATAATGTATTTTTGCCATTACCAAAATTAGTAAGTAAAAATCAAATCCATCAAATTAATACTTTTGAAGATTTGCGTGTAATTGATGAACAATCTGAACATCTTCAATCAGATGCTATTGATATTATTTGTAAATCGCTTAATGTTAAAAGTGAGGACATATCTCAAATTACTGCTTTAAAAAAAGGTATGACCAATCGCTCATTTCGATTCACTTGCCATAATAAAAAATATATTATGCGTATTCCAGGTGAAGGGACTGATTTACTGATTAACCGTAGAGAGGAAGCAGAAGTTTATAAGGCATTAGCTAAATATCAGATTAGTGATGATATTATTTATATCAATCCTTATAATGGTTACAAAATTACAGAGTTTTTATATGAGGCTCGTAATTGTGATGTTGGAAATAAGAATGATTTAGTTAAATGTATGGATAAGCTGAGAAGTCTCCATAAACTTGAATTAGTCGTTGACCATAGATTTGATATTTTTGGACAAATACTATTTTATGAACAGTTGAGATTAGGGAATTCATCTGTCTATCCTACATACGAGAATGTAAAAGTAGATGTATTTGCATTGAAGGAATATATTGAAAAGCACGTTGAAAGTGAAGTGTTAACTCACATTGATGCTGTACCTGATAATTTTTTGATTGTTGAAAAAGATGGTAAAGAGGATATTAGATTAATTGATTGGGAATATGCGGGAATGCAAGACCCACATGTAGATGTTGCTATGTTTTGCATCTATGCCCTTTATAGTAGACAAGAGGTTGATGAATTAATTGACATTTATTTTGAAGGAAAAACCACGGAAGAAATTCGTATGAAAATTTACGCTTATATTGCTGCGGGTGGTTTACTGTGGAGTAATTGGTGTGAATATAAAAGTACATTGGGTGTTGAATTTGGGAATTACTCAATTGCACAGTATAAATATGCTGAAGAGTATAGCCAGCTTGTACTAGATTATATATCATAGTAATTCACAAGTCGTAGTTTTGGGAGGATTTATTATGAATAAGAATGTTAAGGGAATATTTTGGGGTTTAACATCTGGAATGTTTTGGGGGTTAGATACAGCTTTAAATGGATTTGTTTTATTAGCTTCACCATTTATTCTATCAGATACTCGTCTTATTTCAGGTACCTTGTTACTCGCATTTTTTCATGATTTTATTTCTGCAATTATTTTAACACTAGATCTACTCGCACGTAATGAACTTAGGGGAATTTTTAAAATTTTAAAAACAAGAAGTGCCCATTTCATCATATTAGCAGCATTATTTGCAGGTCCACTTGGAATGAGATCTTACCTTTACGCTGTTGATGCCATTGGGTCAGGGTTAACAGCCACAATCTCTGCCATGTATCCTGCAGTTGCTGCAGTTTTAGGAGCAATTTTCTTAAAAGACTATTTGAATAAACGCGGATGGATGGGGCTTGTTTTAACAATTGTAGCTATTTCTATTCTGGGTTACAGTAATTTCTCCTTAGCAAGTCAAGTAGCGCTTGGAGTTTCTGCTTCTTTACTTTGCGTATTTGGTTGGGCTTCCGAAAGTGTTATTACTGCCTACGGAATGAAGGAGGATGTCGCACCAAAACAAGCTTTATTCATTAGGCAATGGACTTCTAGTTTGGCTTATCTTGTATTTATGTTTTTTGAGGGAAATGTTATATTTAGTATTAGTGCAGTGACAACTTCACCCATATTTATCTTGATTTGTGTGATGTCAGCTATTGGAACATTATCATACCAATGTTACTACTCTGCAATTAATGAAATAGGACCGGTCAAGGCAACGGGGTTAAATGTAACTTATTCAATTTGGGCAATTATATTTTCTTTATTTCTTTTAGGAGGAAATATAGAAATTAAACTCATTTTCAGTGGTTTACTAATTATAATTGGTTCATCATTGATGATAAAAGAATAAATTATACTAAAGGAGAAAAAATGAGAGCAATCATATTGGCTGCAGGAATGGGAACACGCTTAAGACCTATAACTCTAACGACTCCTAAATCTTTGATTGAAATCAATGGTGAGACTTTAATAGAGAGACAAATTCGGTTTTTAAAAGAAAAATCAATTAATGAAATTGTAGTAGTTACAGGTTACCTAGCTGAAAAATTTGATTTTTTAATTGAAAAGTATGGTGTTACCTTAGTTCATAATGAAAACTTTGATGTTTATAATAATTTTTATACTATGTATTTAGTCAGAGATTATTTAGCTGACTCTTATGTTATTGATGCGGACAACTACCTTGTTGAAAATTTTATTGATTCAAATATTCAACAATCAACTTATTTTAGTGCTTTTAAAAAAGGATTTACAGATGAGTGGCTTTTAGAGTGTGAAAGTGATAATAAAGTAAAAAGCATAGTTGTCACAAGTGGTGAGGGAACCATAATGTCTGGGGTTTCTTTTTGGGATAAAGAAACAGGTGAGTATCTGAGCAGAGTTATTGAGGACTATTTTTCAGATGGTAATTTTAAAAATTTATATTGGGATAATTTAGTTATGGATAATTTAGATAAAATCTCAGTTTATTTAAAGAGTATTCCTTCAGAATCTATCTTTGAAATTGATAATCTAAGTGATTTAGAAAAACTTAAAACCTATCTTTCTGTGTAGGATTAAAGTGGTTAAATTTAATCAACCCATAACAAGGTAACTATTCAACTTGACAATTCACCGTTATACTGTTAGAAAAATGAGTACATTGATAAATTGATCAAAAGTAAAGTCTTATTTAGTTGTAACCGCCCAATAACAAGGTATATTGAAAAAGGCTCCACAGTCCTGTCGACTCTGGAACCTTTTTCGGCTCTTAATTTGTAAGTAACCGCCTCATAATAAGGTACCTATCCAATCACTCATTCCTCCAGTATACTGTTATAAAAAACAAACTGGAGGTTTTTTATGTCACAGCCCATCGTCCCATTGAATATTCCCCAATCTCGCCGCTTTGAAAAGAAAAGCAGAAACGATATTCTGATGAAAATTTGTCTCGGAAAAACGGAAGTCACATTCTTCCAATCTATCAACCATGAAGTCATGGAAACGATTTTGGATAAGGTACTGCACTATGACCATTCGACTCAGTGATTTAGGTCTAGTCTACTTGGTCTGCGGGAAAACGGATATGCGTTAAGGGATTGATTTACTCGCCTACCTTGTCAAAAGTCAATTCAATCTGGATCCCTTCTCCGGTCAGGTCTACCTATACTACGGAGGTCGAAAAGACCGATTCAAGGCTCTTTACTGGGACGGACAAGGATTTTGGTTGCTTTACAAACATTTTGAAAATGGAAAATTAACCTGGCCAAACAATGAAGAAGAGGTCAAGGCTCTAACTTCCGAACAAGTAGATTGGCTCATGAAAGGATTTTCTATCATTCAAAAAATAAATATTTGGCTCTTTGTCAACTGTAGTGGGTAGATGAAAAGCGGCTCTATGTCAACTATAGTGGGTAATAGTCAGCAATAATTTACAGACGCCAAAATATCTTCAATATTGAAAGTTCTGGCGCAGAGCATTGTCAAGATATAAGACTGTTTGGATTCTAAAAATATGAGATATACATATGAAAAGTGGATAAATAGTCATCTAATATTGACTGAATTTCATGAATCGTGTATAATCTATATAATATATTTATAGAGGTAAGGGAATGAAATGTTTAATTAAAAATGTAAAGGAATTTGTATTAAAATATAATAAAGTTATTCTTGTGTTTTTGGTAGTAATCGGGTTATTGTATTCCAAAATATCTTTCCTCAAGCTGATTGTATCTCCGCTTAGCATCATAATTTTATTTGTTGTTTTTATTATAAGGTCGATTGCTAAAAAATTAGAAGAATCGAAGATAACCCCATTTACAATTATTACAGGTATTTTGGCTGCTCTCTTCGTTTCGTTTCCACTGGTACTCTTTATATTTGATACGGATAACCCACACTTCGAGCCAATAAGGGTGTTCTACTCAATTACTGTTGGTACAGGAGTCAACTATGTTATTGAAAGTCTGATCAAATATGCCGAAATTGATGCTGAAAAAGAAGAAAAACAACAGTATATAAAGTATTCATCCATAATAAAATTCTTATTTAACAACTTTTATATTTCAGTATGTGCTGCGATTTTGATTACAGATCTATTATTTATGAATTATAAAGATACTATAGTTGGATTATCTGACGATAAATTACCATTGGCAGTGATACAATTTCTGGTATTTATTTTATTGACAGTTATTATCTTTTATTTCATTTTGATCTTAGGATTCCAGCTTGTAGAATCGATAAATAAGGAAATAAAGAAAAAAATAACCAAAAAATATCATTAAAAAGGGAAAGTTCTATCTTGGGAAAAGCATTGTAGCAACAGGCGACAGATTCAATGAATAATGAGGAGTATGATATATTTGATAAAGGGAACAAAAGCCTTCAAGCTATCAGTTTGCAAGCTTTCGACGCCTGATTAGATATTGATGAAAAGGATGTCTTGAAGGATGTTTTGAGTTGATTTCCGCATTTGTCTCCTGAGAAAATTCAAAGAATAGGTAGCTACAAAATGGTTATTTGGACCAGTTAGAAAGAGTTATACAAACAACGGCTTAAATGTTTGTATTATTATTTTTTTATAGGATAAATTAGTAACTAATCTTGTAAGAGATCAGATGATTTATAGAGGGTAGCGCATTAGTCTTCTGTTTGAGTGTAATGAAATTTTACACTGTAATTATTGTTTGATAAATTCAGAATAAACAAATTGTAGTTTTTTGTAACAAATGGTATGCTATGTATACCATTTGTTAAATGAGGTGTTAAAATGAGTAACAAGGTATTTTCAATTGAAGAGTTAAAAAGTAAAGTATTAATAAATAGAAAGGCTAAAGGTTTTTCCCAACAAGAACTGGCAGTCGCAACGGGGATAAACCGCGCCATGATCAGTAAGATCGAGCAAGGAGAGCATCTTCCCTCCATTCCACAACTTGAAAAGTTGGCCCAGGTCTTGGACATTGATGTATTTTCCCTCTTTACTAGTCAAGTTGAGAAAGAAGAGACCGTGATTCCCAAAACCAATATTGCTATCGCAGGTACGGGCTATGTCGGCTTGTCAAACGCCGTTCTCTTGGCGCAACACCATCGAGTTGTTGCGGTCGATGTGATTCCTGAAAAAGTTGAGTTGATCAATGCTAGGAAATCACCGATTCAGGACGACTACATTGAGCAGTATTTGGCGGAAAAGGACTTGGATTTGGTTGCGACCTTGGATGCCGAAACAGCCTACAAAGAAGCCGAAATTGTCATCATTGCTGCCCCGACCAACTATGATAGCGCGGAGAATTATTTTGATACCAGTCATGTGGAGGCAGTCATTGAGATGGTCATGAAGGTCAATCCTCAAGCCCTAATGGTCATCAAGTCCACCATTCCTGTTGGCTTTATACAGTCGGTTCGTAAGAGGTTTGGTACCAAGAACATTCTTTTCAGTCCAGAATTTTTACGGGAATCCAAAGCCTTGTATGACAATCTCTATCCTTCACGGATTATTGTTTCATATGAGGAAGATGACAACGAAGCTGTGATTGCTGGTGCGGAAAAATTTGCTGCTTTGCTACAAGAGGGAGCTTTGAAGTCTGATATTGAAGTGCTACATATGGGATCAACAGAAGCAGAGGCAGTGAAGTTATTTGCAAATACCTATTTAGCTCTTCGTGTTTCCTATTTCAATGAATTGGATACCTATGCTGAGTTGAAAGGACTTGATACGGAATCCATTATCCGTGGGGTTGGTTTGGATCCTCGTATTGGAGACCATTATAACAATCCTTCATTTGGTTACGGTGGCTATTGTTTACCAAAAGATACTAAGCAATTGTTGGCTAACTATGATAATGTACCTCAAAATATGATGACTGCCATCGTGGAATCCAACCGTACTCGTAAGGATTTCATTGCCGATCAAGTCTTGAAATTGGCAGGCTATTACGACTATTCAGGCCATGATCAATTTAATCAAGAAGTGGAGAAAGAGATTACGATTGGCATTTACCGCTTGACCATGAAGAGTAATTCGGATAATTTCCGTCAGAGTTCGATACAAGGGGTGATGAAGCGCTTGAAAGCCAAGGGGGCAAAGGTCATTATATTTGAACCTAGCTTGGAAAATGGTTCGACCTTCTTTGGCTCCAAAGTTGTCAACAACTTAAAGAAATTTAAGGAAATGAGCCAGGCAATTGTGGCCAATCGCTATGATGTCAATTTGGATGATGTGGCAGATAAAGTCTATACACGGGATATTTTTAGACGGGATTAAGGGAATTCCTGTCTCCTCAACGTGTGCTATGGGAATCCCGCAAAACGCTCAGTTGTCACTAATAACTTGGAGAATTGAATGAAATAATGATAAAAAAAACGCTGCATGTTATCAGAAAATGGTTGCATGCATTTTTTCATACAATGTCGTGCTAATGGCTTTAAATTCCTTGATTTTGTAATTTTTTTAAGATATAATAAAGGGTAATTGTGTGAAAGGAGTAGTATTGTGCCAAAGGATTTTGAAGATAAAGACACACAATCTGCTAGTTTTCGTGATCAGATATTAAGAGAACTAGAGGAATTGAAATCAAAACGCCAAAACACAGATTCGTACCTTCCGAGTAGACAGGATATTGTTGAATCCTTACAAGAATCTACAGAGAAGAAGCAAGCAACTCCAACGCATCTGCCTTTGACAGAAGCCTTGGAACAAACAAAAGAAACAGCGTCACAAACCATTCGGATTAACAAGATTGCTTTTGAGGGCGAGGTTGGCCTTGAAGAAACAAAGGTTATACCAAAGATTGTAGAAGATTTGCCTCCGAAAGCGGTTGAAGTGGATTTGTCGGTCAAGGAAGAAGAAGTTGAACTGCCTCCAATCGCGCCAGAATTTTCTCAAGAAGAGGGGAACGAGACAGTAGAACCTCCATTGGAAGATACGGTTGAGCGCAGTCTGCAACAGTTGCGGACCATTGCGGCTGGAATGGATTATCCGGAAATAGCCGAAGAAGAGCCACTTCCTCAACCTGAACCGATGATTTTACCTCCATTGGAAGATGAGCCGGTATTTACAAGAGATGAGGCAGAGGTTGCTCCTGCAGTAACTCCTCAACCTGAACCAGTGACTCCTGTTGTTGAAAAGGAAGAACCCTTGGCAAGAAGACGCGGTGCGACCAAGCAAGTTAAGAAGAAACAAGATAAAACAGCTAAGAAAATTGTCGGGACCATTGTTTCCTTGGTTGCCTTGGCCCTGGTGGCTACCTTGGTTGCTGGTTTCTTCTATGTCAAGTCAAGCTTAGAACCAGTCAATGCGGAAGCTTCAGAGACTATTCAAGTGGAAATTCCAGAAGGTTCTTCTACTAGTCAAATCGGTCAAATTCTTTTAGAAAATAAGCTGATTAAGAACGCGACAGTCTTTAACTACTTCTCTAAATTAAAGAGCTATAATAGCTTCCAGAGTGGTTTCTATAATTTGAACCAGGCCATGTCTGTAGAAGATCTGGCTAAGAAGTTGCAAGAGGGTGGAACTCCAGTCGCTGAAAAACCTGCATCAGGTAAAATCCTGGTTATTGAGGGGTACACCATTGAGCAGATTGCCCAAGCGATTACCCAAAATAGTGCTTCAGAGGATGAAAAAACGGAATCTCCATTTAGCTCGGATGCCTTTATGGCAACGGTTCAGGACCCAGCTTTCATCACGCGAATGACAGAGACTTATCCAGACCTCTTTGCAAGCCTGCCCGCAGCGGATAGTGGTGTCAAGTATCAGTTGGAAGGGTATCTCTTTCCAGCTACTTATGAGTATTACGAAGACACGACTGTTGAGCAATTGGTAGAAGATATGATTGCGGCGACTAATACTGCCTTGCAACCATACTATGCGGAGCTTCCAAACAAGGGCTTGGATGTGAATTCAGTATTGACCATGGCTTCACTGGTTGAAAAGGAAGGTTCTACAGACGAGGACCGTCGGAATATCGCAAGCACTTTCTACAATCGTATGAACATCGGCATGCCTTTGCAGTCTAACATCGCTGTTTTGTATGCAATGGGCAAACTGGGTGAGAAGACAACCTTGGCTGAGGATGCAGGAATCGATACTGCGATTGATTCACCTTATAACAACTACGTACACCTAGGTCTAATGCCTGGTCCTGTAGGAAGTCCAAGTTTGGCAGCTATTCAGGCGACCATCAATCCAAACCAGACAGACTATCTCTACTTTGTAGCAGATGTGACGACTGGAGAAGTGTATTTTACCGCTTCATTTGACGAGCACAATCAAAACGTTGAAACACACGTAAATAGCAAATTAAATAATCAATAAGGTTGAGGCAAAATTATGTGGATTTTCCGCATAATTTTGTTTTCATCCCTGACAAACAGGAAAAGGAAGTAAAAATGGCAGAAAAAACCTATCCAATGACCTTGGAAGAAAAGGAATTGTTGGAAAAAGAATTAGAAGAACTGAAGTTGGTTCGTCGTCCGGAGATTGTGGAGCGTATTAAAATCGCCCGTTCTTACGGAGACCTTTCGGAAAACTCTGAATACGAAGCAGCTAAAGATGAGCAGGCTTTTGTAGAGGGTCAAATTTCAACTATCGAGAACAAGATTCGTTATGCGGAGATTGTCAATAGCGATGCTGTTGCAGCAGACGAAGTGGCTATCGGTAAGACAGTTACTGTTCAAGAAATCGGTGAAACAGACGAGGAAGTGTATCACATCGTTGGTGCTGCGGGCGCGGATGCCTTTGCCAATAAGATTTCAAATGAAAGTCCAATAGGTCACGCCTTGATTGGTAAGAAGACTGGAGAGGTGGCTCTGATTGAGACACCGGCTGGTAGCTACCAGGTGAAAATCTTGAATGTTGAAAAGACAAAATAAAAGTGTGGGGAGAGTCGAAAGATTCTCTCTTTCTCGTCTCGTCAGTACCTGTATTTCTAGCCTGAATTCGGACTAAAAATATGGTAAAATAAAGAGATTGAGAAAGTTGAGGTTGTAATGAAACAAGCAAATAAAAAAGGAAAGAAAACAAGGCGGCCGACCAAGGCTGAACTAGCCCAACAAGACAGGGTCAAAAAAATCTTGATTCGGATTTTCGGCGTCCTATTCATTATTTTGACAGCTAGTCGGCTGGGTGCCTTCGGTGTGACGGCCTACAATGTCTTCCGCCTGCTGTTTGGTAGCCTATCCTATCTAGTCCTGGCAGGACTTCTAGTCTACTTTGTCTTCCCCCAATTTTGGCGGCGCAGAGAAGGGATGATTTCGGGCTTTTACCTGATTGTGGCCGGTCTCCTGATAGGCTTTCAGGCCTATTTGGATGTTTCCTACAGAGGGTCGGACCTCTTTACCTATAGTTTGCGGCTGAGTTTGAATGAGCTGTCGCGTTTTCAGGTCAAGGAATTTCTGGGTGGAGGCCTGTTGGGTAGCGCCTTCTATATGCCCATTGCCTTCCTATTTTCTAATCTAGGCTCCTTTTTCATCGGTCTTCTATTGATTGCCTTTGGTATTTTCTTTATGAGTCCATGGTCTGTCTACGATGTGGCCGATGGCCTGGCAGTTCTCAAGGATAAGATGACGGAGGGCCAGTTAAAAAGGGCAGAGTTTCGGGAGTTGAAGCGGGCCGAGCGAGAAGAAAAACGCCAGCTAGAATTGGCTCGTTTGGAGGAAGAGCGCCTGCGTTTGGCGGAAGAAGAATCATTAGCCTTGGATAGGCCAGTCGATTTGGAAACGGGTGAAATTCTAGACGCAGAACCAGTTCAAGTGCCCATTATTTCAGAATACGATCATTTAGAAGAGGTAGAAGATGAATTTCCAGTTATGCTGGTTGAGGATGAGGAACCACAGCTAAGTGCCGACCTTCCAGAAGAAGTGGATGATGTCGAAGTTCAAATTGACTTCAAACCCAAGCTCAAGCAACGCTTGGCCTACAAATTGCCGTCCATTGACCTCTTTGCGCCAATCAAGGCCAAAAGCCAGTCCAATGAAAAACGTCTGGTCCGACAGAACATTAAGATTTTGGAAGACACCTTTGCCAGCTTTGGTATCAAGGTAGTTGTAGAGCGGGCAGAAATTGGACCGTCGGTCACCCGTTATGAATTAAAGCCCGCTGTCGGTGTCCGTGTCAATCGGATTTCCAATTTGGCGGATGATTTGGCTCTGGCTCTAGCTGCCAAAGATGTCCGTATCGAAGCGCCAATTCCGGGCAAATCCTTGGTCGGTATCGAGGTGCCCAATTCCGAAGTGGCTATGGTGCCCTTCCGTGAACTTTGGGAACAATCTAAGACGGATGCTAACAAACTCTTGGAAATTCCGCTTGGAAAAGCAGTCAACGGTTCTGTCAAATCCTTTGACCTTGCCAAAATGCCTCACTTGCTGGTAGCAGGATCGACCGGTTCTGGTAAATCTGTCGCGGTCAACGGTATTATTTCTTCTATTTTGATGAAGGCCAGTCCTGACCAAGTCAAGTTTATGATGATTGACCCCAAAATGGTTGAATTGTCGGTATATAATGATATTCCCCATCTGCTCATCCCTGTTGTGACCAATCCTCGTAAGGCAGCACGTGCCCTGCAAAAGGTGGTGGACGAGATGGAGAAACGCTACGAACTCTTCAGTCATATCGGCGTCCGTAACCTTGAAGGCTACAATGCCAAGGTTGAGGAATTTAACAGCCGTTCCGAGGAAAAACAAATTCCCCTACCTTTGATTGTCGTTATCGTGGACGAGTTGGCTGACCTGATGATGGTCGCCAGCAAGGAAGTGGAGGATGCCATTATCCGTCTGGGTCAAAAAGCTCGTGCGGCGGGCATTCACATGATTTTAGCAACCCAGCGTCCGTCCGTTGATGTTATTTCAGGTCTGATCAAGGCAAATGTGCCGTCTCGTGTGGCTTTTGCGGTCGCATCGGGCACGGATTCGCGGACCATTTTGGGAGAAAATGGCGCCGAAAAACTCCTCGGTCGCGGGGACATGCTCTTCCATCCTATTGGCGAGTCGGCTCCAATTCGCTTACAAGGCTCCTTTATCTCGGATGATGATGTCGAGCGGATTGTCAGCTTTGTCAAAGACCAGGCCGATGCTGAATACGACGAGTCCTTTGATCCGGGCGAAGTAGCAGAAGGCGATGGTGGTTTCGATGACAATGGCGGAGCTTCTGAGGCTGACCCTCTCTTCAATGAGGCACGTGCCCTCGTCATCGAAACGCAAAAGGCTTCCGCATCTATGATCCAGCGCCGCCTATCGGTCGGTTTTAACCGCGCAACCCGTTTGATGGAAGAATTAGAGGCAGCTGGCGTCATTGGTCCAGCCGAAGGGACCAAACCTAGAAAAGTATTGGAGACACAGTAATGACCTTTGAAACGATGCACCACCTAGCCATTATCGGCAGTAATTATGACAAAACTAGAGAATTTTATGTGGACAAATTGGGCTTTGAACAGCTGGACGAGCATATTCGCCCAGAAAAAAATGACATTCTTTTCAATGTCAAAAAGGGCAATCTGGTCTTAGAAATCTTTATCAAGTCTGACGCTCCCTTGCGCCCCAAAATGCCTCAACCAGAACACACTGGCCTGCGGCATTTAGCTTTTAAGGTCGCAGATGTCGAGGCCTGTCTGGCGGAGTTTGACCGCTTGGACATTCCCCACGAAGCCCTGCGATATGACGATTTTGATGGCAAGAAGATGGCCTTCTTCTTTGACCCAGATGGTCTACCATTAGAAATTCATGAATAGAAAAAATCCCTTCTGACAATTTCTCAGGAGGGATTGCTTATTTTTGGGTAAAGATGGCGACGAGAAGACCGATGTACATGAGAAAGGTCAGGAGAAAACCAGCTCTCCAGTAAACCTTGAAAAAACGCTTGTAGTCTAATTCTCTTTTTTTATAGAGAGTGCCAGTTAGCAGAATCAGCAAGAGCAGAGAAAGAGCTAACAGTAGGTGGGGTAGCAGGCTGCTGTAGTAGAGCTTATCTGTTAGGATGATAAATTCAAAAGCGAACATAGGAAAAGCCAGGTCAGCAAAGTTCCAACCCCTCTTATTTAACTTTAATAATTTGACAAATAGAATTGAAATAATCAGCGTAACAATTGGATAAACAACCGCTGCAATTTTCAGTAATAACATACTTATATTCTATTAAAAAAATAAAAAAAAGTAAACATAAAGCTTGCATTTTTCCTGAAATCGTGTATAATGAAAAGGTATGTGTAAATGCGCATATTTGTGGGAGGTAAAAATCTTTAATTACCGCCAAAACCACAATAGGAGGATTTTATATCATGGCTAAAAAAGTCGAAAAACTCGTAAAACTTCAGATTCCTGCAGGTAAAGCTACTCCAGCTCCACCGGTCGGACCAGCACTCGGTCAAGCAGGTATCAATATCATGGGATTCACTAAAGAGTTCAACGCTCGTACAGCTGACCAAGCTGGTATGATCATCCCAGTTGTTATCTCTGTGTATGAAGATAAATCATTCACTTTCATCACTAAAACACCACCAGCTGCTGTTCTTTTGAAAAAAGCTGCAGGTGTTGAAAAAGGTTCAGGTACACCAAACAAAACTAAAGTTGCAACAGTTACTCGTGCACAAGTACAAGAAATTGCTGAAACTAAAATGCCTGACTTGAACGCTGCATCTCTTGAAGCTGCAATGCGTATGATCGAAGGTACTGCTCGTTCTATGGGATTCACTGTTGCTGACTAAGCAGTAGCACCCAAGATTATCTGATTACAAGGAGACATATAATATGGCTAAAAAAAGCAAAAACTTGCGTGCTGCTCTTGAGAAAATCGACAGCACAAAATTGTACAGCGTAGAAGAAGCTGTTGCTCTTGCAAAAGAAACAAACTTCGCTAAATTTGATGCGTCAGTTGAAGTGGCTTACAACTTGAACATCGACGTACGTAAAGCTGATCAACAAATCCGTGGTGCAATGGTATTGCCAAACGGTACTGGTAAAACTTCACGCGTTCTTGTTTTCGCACGTGGTGCTAAAGCAGAAGAAGCAAAAGCTGCTGGTGCAGACTTTGTTGGTGAAGATGACCTCGTTGCTAAAATCAACGGTGGTTGGTTGGACTTCGACGTTGTTATCGCAACTCCAGATATGATGGCAGTTGTTGGACGTCTTGGTCGCGTACTTGGTCCACGTAACCTCATGCCAAACCCTAAAACTGGTACAGTAACAATGGATGTTGCTAAAGCAGTTGAAGAGTCTAAAGGTGGTAAAATCACTTACCGTGCTGACAAGGCAGGTATCGTACAAGCTCTTATCGGTAAAGTATCATTCGACGCTGACAAACTTGTTGAAAACTTTAAAGCTTTCCACGATGTAATGGCTAAAGCTAAACCAGCTACAGCTAAAGGTACGTACATGACTTCAGTATCTATCACTACAACACAAGGTGTTGGTATCAAAGTTGATCCAAACTCATTGTAATGAGTAGAGGGACTGTCTTCGGGCAGTCCTTTTCTGTTTGAAAATACCTGAATTTTAGTGTATAATATGTCCAGGCATATCAAGGAGGTTAGTATGAGAAAAGCAAATTTTGACGAATTTTACAGCCATTTATCTGCTGTTTACAATTTAGAAGAAGGTATTATTTCGGATGTCTTGCGTGAGAAGATTGTGGAGTTTGCGCAGAAATTAGACAAGTCGGACAATCTCTATCTCTTGGCAGATCAACTCTCTGTTTTTGTCAATGCAGAAGTGACTGCTCTGACCTGGCGGGCGCCCAAGGAACTGGTTGAATTGGCCCGCTATATCCAAGATTTGCAAGTAAGCTACAATCGTTATGTCATGGGTTTAAACAGCCTATAGGAGGAAATAGAATGACAGATTATGTGAAACCACAGGTATGGAAGTGGGAAGATGAAAATGACAATCGGACTGGTAACCGTCCTAGCGCAGGTAGCCGTTTTGAGCAAACCTTGCCCAAAGGCGACAAGCCCTTGCAGGTTTACTCACTTGGAACACCCAATGGCATCAAGGTGGCTATCATGCTGGAAGAACTCAAGGAATTGGGGATATCGGATGCGGCTTATGACCTGTTCTTGATTGAAATTGGCAAAGGCGACCAGTTTGGTTCAGATTTTGTAGACATCAATCCAAACTCAAAAATTCCTGCCATGGTGGATTATTCAGGGGCAGATCCTGTCCGTGTCTTTGAGTCTTCTCATATTTTGCTCTATTTGGCTGAGAAATTTGATGCCTTCTTGCCAAGGGACTGGGCAGGTCGCACGGAAGTCCTCAATTGGCTCTTCTGGCAGACTGGTGCAGCACCCTTTGTTGGTGGTGGCTTTGGACATTTCTATCACTACGCGCCAACTGCCCAGGAATATCCGATTAACCGCTATGCCATGGAAACCAAGCGTCAACTAGATGTGTTAGACCAGCTCTTGGCGACCCGTCCCTATATTGCTGGCGACGAATACACTATTACGGATATTGCCATCTGGTCTTGGTATGGTCGTCTGGCTCAGGGCAATCTCTATCCAGGTTCCAAGGAATTTTTAGATGTTGCTAGCTATCAGAACCTCAATCAGTGGGTGGAGAAAATTGCTAAGCGTCCAGCAGTTGCGCGGGGCTTGGCGGTGGAGTACCAAAAATTGGATGCATAAATTTTAGAAGGGGATTCGTTTGGAAATCTCCGTTTTCTCAGATATTTTTCTATAAAAATACCCGATTTTATGATAAAATACTAGGGATGAAATAGAGGAGAGAGATGATGAAACCTAAATACGAACGTATTCTAATCAAACTATCTGGAGAGGCCTTGGCTGGTGAACGTGGTGTCGGAATTGACATCAAGACAGTTCAGGAAATGGCCAAGGAAATCCAGGAAGTGGCTGAGTCTGGTGTGCAGATTGCCCTTGTAATCGGTGGTGGGAACCTCTGGCGTGGGGAGCCTGCTGCAGAAGCTGGTATGGATCGTGTACAAGCAGATTATACAGGGATGTTGGGAACAGTTATGAATGCCCTGGTGATGGCGGATTCCCTCAAGCAGCTTGGTGTGGATACTCGTGTGCAAACAGCTATTTCTATGCAGTCTGTTGCAGAGCCTTATATTCGCGGTCGTGCTCTCCGTCATTTGGAAAAAGGTCGTATCGTTATCTTTGGTGCTGGTATCGGCTCACCGTATTTCTCAACCGATACGACGGCTGCTCTTCGTGCAGCAGAAATCGAAGCAGATGCCATTCTTATGGCTAAAAATGGGGTCGACGGTGTTTACAATGCAGACCCTCGTAAGGATGCCAATGCGGTTAAGTTCAATGAATTGACCCACCGTGAAGTTATCCATCGTGGTCTTAAAATCATGGATGCCACAGCATCAACTCTTTCAATGGACAATGACATCGACCTGGTTGTCTTTAACATGAATGAGCCAGGCAATATCAAACGTGTTGTTTTCGGTGAGCCAATCGGTACAACCGTTTCTAACAAAGAAGAAAAATAAAAACAAAAAGAAAAGGATATTTTATGTCGAAAGAAATTATTGCCAAAGCGCAAGAGCGTATGAATCAATCTCACCAGAGCTTGGCGCGTGAATTTAGCCATATCCGTGCAGGTCGTGCCAATGCTAGTCTCCTGGACCGTATCTCTGTGGATTACTACGGAGCGCCAACACCGCTCAACCAGTTAGCTGGTATCACTGTGCCAGAGGCGCGTGTTCTTCTTATCACACCGTTTGATAAGTCTATCTTGAAAGATATCGAGCGTGCCTTGAATGCGTCTGACCTTGGCTTGACACCACAATCTGACGGTACAGTTATCCGCTTGGTTATCCCTGCATTGACAGAGGAAACACGTAAGAATTTGGCAAAAGACGTGAAAAAAGTGGGTGAGAACTCGAAAGTAGCTATCCGTAACATCCGTCGTGACGCTATGGACGAGGCCAAAAAAGCTGAGAAGGCCAAAGAAATCACGGAAGATGATTTGAAGACGCTTGAAAAAGACATCCAAAAAGTCACTGACGATGCGATTAAGACCATCGACAAGATGACAGCTGACAAGGAAAAAGAACTCTTAGAAGTTTAACCAGCACAAGGGGAATGGGAGGACAAAGATCTACAGAATCCTTGTCTTTCCTTCCTTTTTGCTAGCTTTGCATGATTGTTTTCCTAGAGATTTGTCTAAAGAGTAAGCAGCAGAGCCTCCAAAAATGCAGGCGCCCAATGGTTGCCTAGAAAGAAATAGCTATGAATGATTTACTAGCTCACTATATTGTCGGATTAGTGACCGACCAAAATGACCAGTTTTACTTCATCCAAAAGGATGGCAAGACCTTTGCCCTGTCCAAGGAAGAAGGGGATTTTCAGCTGGGTCAATCTGTCAAGGGCTTTGCCTACACAGATATGAAGCAGAAATTGCGCTTGACGACCAAGGAAGTGGGAGCAACCCGCGATACCTTTGGCTGGGGAACGGTAACAGAAGTGAGGAAGGACTTGGGTGTCTTTGTTGATACGGGCTTGCCGGACAAGGAAGTGGTTGTGTCCTTGGACATCCTTCCTGACATCAAGGAACTCTGGCCCAAGAAAGGCGACCAGCTCTATGTCAAGTTGGACGTTGACAAGAAAGACCGAATTTGGGCTTTACCTGCCTTTCAAGAGGAATTTCAAAAGATGGCAGGTCCTGCTTATGACAATATGCAAAACCAGACCCTTAAGGCCATTGTCTACCGCTTGAAACTCAATGGGACCTTTGTTTACTTGCCAGACAACAATATGCTGGGTTTTATTCATCCTAGCGAGCGTTATGCAGAGCCACGTTTGGGCCAGGTCCTGGAGGCCCGTGTCATCGGCTATCGGGCTGTTGACCGGACCCTCAATCTGTCGCTCAAACCACGCTCATTTGAGATGTTGGAAAATGATGCCCAGATGATTTTGACTTATCTGGAAAGCAATGGCGGCTTTATGACCTTGAATGACAAGTCTGCTCCGGAAGACATCAAGGCCACCTTTGGCATTTCCAAGGGGCAATTCAAAAAAGCCCTGGGTGGGCTGATGAAAGCCGGTAAAATCAAGCAAGATGCGATTGGGACAGAATTGATTTAGGAGAAGAATCATGCGTGTATATATTGCTGGTAGTGGAGCCATGGGTTGCCGTTTTGGTTATTCTCTGTCTAAGACTGATCATGAGGTGATTTTGCTGGACAATTGGGAGGACCATATTCAGGCTATCCGTGAAAATGGCCTCATGGTGACGGGGGATTTTGACGAGACGGTCAAGCTGCCGATTATGAAACCGACTGAGGCTGTGGAAGTGGCGGATTTGATTATCCTCTTGACCAAGGCAGACCAGTTACCAAAAATGTTGCAAGATATTAAGGGGATTATCGGTGAAAAGACCAAGGTACTCAGTCTTTTGAATGGGTTGGGTCATGCGACCACCATGCGCCGCTATGTGCCAGATGAGTCGATCATGGTTGGAGTGACCATTTGGCTGGCTGGGCTCAAGGGGCCAGGTCATGCTCATCTGGAGGGACCAGGATCCATTTTTCTACAAAATATGTCTGGGGACGGTCAGGCTGTTGCCCACATCGTGGACATGTTTAACCAAGCGGGACTCAATGCGAGCTATGATGAGAATGTGATTGAATCTATTTGGCGCAAGGCCTGTGTCAATGGGGTCATGAATCCGACCTGTACCATTATGGACTGTACCATTGGGGAACTTTTTGGAACGGAAGGTGGACTCAATCTGGTTCAGGGGATTTTCAAGGAATTTATCGCTGTGGCGCGTGCGGAAGTAGGGAATATCGATGAAGAGGGAATTTGGAAGTACATCATGGAAACTTCTAAAAAGGCCTCACATCATTATCCGTCCATGCATCAGGACTTGATCCAACATGGTCGCAAGACGGAGATTGACTATCTGAATGGAGCGGTAGTTTTCAAGGGCAAGCGGGTTGGTATTCCAACGCCTTATTGCCAGATGATGACGGACATGGTTCATGCCAAGGAAGCCATGTTGGGATTGCGTTAGGAGGAAGTGCAGGGGTTGTAGTTATCCTCCGGTTTATCAATAAAAATCAATGGAGATTATAGTGAAAAGATTACTACTTGCTCTACTGTTAATTTGCCTGGTTTGGGGCGGTCCGGTAGTAAAAGCAGATGAATTGATGGATATTGCTAGAGCTTCTGGTTATGAGGTTTATGAGGGCTACAGGCCCAAGTCTTCTATATTGATTGATGGAAATACTGGGGATATTGTTTGGCAAGATAATATTGATGAGTCAAGGGATCCGGCTAGTATGAGTAAGCTCATGACCTTGTATCTGGTCTATGAAGCCATTGGTCAGGGCAAGTTGACAGAAGATACGATTATCAGGGCAACGGAGACTGACCAGGCGATTTCTGCTATCCATGAAATTTCGAACAATCCAATCTATGCTAGTGTTGATTATACAGTGGGTGATTTGATTGCCATGACCTTGGTGCCATCTTCCAATGTAGCGACAGTCATGTTGGCCAATTATTTGTCTAACAATGATCCGGATGCTTTTATGGACATGATGAATGCCAAGGCCAAGGAGCTGGGTATGACCAATTCTGTCTGGAACAATCCAGGAGGAGCAGGGGCAAGTGGTTTTAGAGGTTACTATAGTCCCAAGCGTTATGACAATTCGGCTTCCAACCAGACAACAGCGCGTGATATGGCCATTTTGGTCTACCATTTGACCAAAAAATATCCTGCTATTTTGGAATATACGCGCCATCGGGTCATTGTTACGATGGTGGACACTCCCTACCAGCAGGCCTATAATTCCTATAATTATTCTTTACCAGGAAATATCTACGGTTTAGAAGGGGTCACTGGTCTCAAAACCGGTTCCAGTCCTCGTGCGGCCTTCAATATTTCCATGACCATCGATCGAGGCGGGCAAAAGATGATTGCAGTCATTATGGGTGTGGGTACCTGGTCTGATATGAATTCTGATTTCCAGCGCCATGCCTTTGCTAACGCCTTGATTAATAAGGCTTATCAGGACTTTGAATACAAGAAAGTCTTGACAGCTGGTAAACATAGCCAGGACGGAAAGCATTACCAGGTTGAGTCGGACCTATATGCGACTGTCCCCGTTGGAACTAGTCCCAAATTGGTATATAAGGATGGGCAGGTCTATGCGGATAATGGCTTGGATTCGGTCAGTCCCTTGATTCAGGATTCTGTGAAGGCTGAAGATACAGGCGTCTTGGCAACGGTCAATAAGGCCTTGGTCAAAAAGCAATCCGCTGAAGCTGACAATCAAACAAATTTCACCCTAACTTGGATTGGTTCTAGTCTGGTCTTGTTACCACTGGCTCTGGTTTCCTATTTTATTTTTAGGAATGAGCAGAAAAATCGTGCCCAATTTAAGGAAAGACGCAAGAGTCGTTCGAGAAATAAATAGTTTGTTAGAATGTCGATAAACTAAATTCTGGATAAATTAACTGAGTAACTCTGCTAAGAAAAAACAAAAATTTAGTTTATTTTGCGAGCGGAGCGAGCCCTAAACCAGGACTTTCCGCCGTGATGAAAATGCCTGAAACGTTGTCGTTTCAGGTATTCGGAGTATTTGAGACCTTCGGCTCAAAGGAACAGAGGATTTGAGGAACTGCTCAGCAGTTCCCTATTTCCAACCTCCGAAAGTCACTCCCCTGACTAAATGAACCGAACTGCGTTCGTTCTATTTCCAACCTCCGAAAG